>JAGACJ010000020.1 GCA_017614195.1 Paludibacteraceae bacterium | reverse complement strand
CGGCGCTTGACGGCGGTCACATTCTTTTCCTATTGATTGAATGTGTTACGGGACGAAAATTCAGCACTGAGTTTATGATAAGAGTGCAGCAGATAGGAATGTTCTTCCTACTATTGCTGCTACTCTATGCCAACGGAATGGACTTGATTCGTTGGCTGTTCAAATAATCGGAGATTACTGTTTGATTAAAGTCGCGCGGTACAAGTTCTGACCGGCAGTCATCTTGACAATGTATTGTCCTTTGGCAAGATTGGCCACGTTGACTGGTTGCCGGTCGGTTGTCCCTTTCATTACAGGTCTGCCGGCCATGTCGTATATTGTGTAGTGCCCGCAGATGTTCGTGGAAATGAAATCGCGTGCAGGGTTAGGCCAAATCTTCAAGCCAGTGGTTTGCGCGGTGAACTCGCCGATGGCACTGGTTGCATCGTTGAAAAAGTCCCAAACCTCTTCGTAAATGTTGATGTTCTGCACATCCGACATGTTATGCTGGGCTTTTGTGACCGAATAAAAAAGCACTTCGGGCTCTTCGGTATAGTCGTACACGTTAATCTGGCCTTCGCCCGAGCCGATGGTGCTTGTCGTAGGGGCTCCGTGCGGATTTTTGGCAACCAATTCGTCCACAATGTCTTCAATCGGATCGTTAAAAACGCTTCCATTGTACGAAATCAACTCGTCTGTCTGGCTGTTAATGACCATAATCGGGTAGTTGATGCTTGTGGGGTAATCAACTTCGTGACCGACAAAACCGCTGATCACCGCGATTTTCGATGCTTTCGATTCGTTGCTGAAAGCGTATTTGTAAGTCATGGCACCCCCTAACGAGCCACCTGCGAGATAGATCTCGTCTTTGAGGTTGTAGCCAACGGCGCAATCGCTGATGGCGGCATTGATAAACGAAATGTCGTCAATGTCTTTGTTCAATACCAGTTTGCCCGCAGCCGAGATGTTGGGAAGTACCAACGGAAGTAAAGATGCGTATGCCCCTAAGTTCAAATCGTTGACCGATACGCTGACACCAGCCCCCCATACGGCATTTAATCCGTTTTTTAGGGCAGGGTAGTCTGCTCCAAAGAAATTGACTGCATTGATGATCTCATTGTCCTGTTCGGGCATAGCTACTGGCAGGAGCAATGCCATTCCGTAATTGTCGCACAGCGATTGGGCCGCTTCGGGGGTAATGAAGGCGTCGGGGGTCTGCCCGAGTCCGTGCAGTGCCACAACCAACTGGGTCAGTTCGCTGGTGGCGCGGCCAGTCGGATAGTAAAATACATAAGAGCGTTCGTTTCCGTCAACCGTAATCGTTTTTTCGGTTCTTGCTGTAACATTGAGGCACAGCAAACATAGGCAAGTAATAAAGGTTAGTCTTTTCATAGTATATTAGTATGAAGCGGGATCATAATCATAGTCTTCGTCGAAGTGCCCCATCGGACTTGGCTTGCTTTCGTTGTGCAAGCGATCGGTAACAGTCACTACATAGTAGAGGCAAAGCGCATCAATCCCTTTGGGCAGGACCATCCGTTTTTCAGAAGTGACACCTAGAATGCGGTCGGCACGCGATAAATCAGGCTCTTCCTCTGGCAGAAATCCATAGACCACAAAAGCAAACGCCTTGTCGAGGACTTGCGGCTCGTCAGAGGTGTCCCATGTCAGGGTCGGGGCCTCGCCCATCATGTCGAATTGCAGGTTGTAGGCCATGTAAGGCTTTATGCTGTCAATCTCGGTGTGTGTCGGAATGATGGCCGGGTGTTTGTGGTGAATGCGTAGTTTGTTTTGGAAATTTCCTTTGTTGGCAAGAATCATGTCTGCGCTCCAATAGCAGTGGCCGCTAATGTTCGGTTCTTTGTCCGCTTCTGCCCATTTGAGCCGTATCTGGTTCAGACTTCGGTTGACATCTTGTCCGATGTACAAGTGCGTTTTGCCTAAATCCTGTTTGGCCCACCAATGTACAAGTGTTGAATAGTCCGCTGCTTCGTGGCCGATTTCCCAGTAAATCTGCGGGATGACATAGTCGAGCCACCCTTCGTGAATCCAATACAAGACATCTGCGTAAAGGTCGTTGTAGCTGCTTAGGCCATTGGTTGCACTGCCGCCTTCGGGCCATTCTCCCTTGTTGCGGTAAATGCCGAACGGGCTGATACCGAAACGCACCCAAGGCTTAATGGCCTTGATGGTGTCGTGAACGGCTTTTACAAATGCGTTGATATTGTCGCGCCGCCATTTGTCTTTATCCGAAACTTCGTAGCCGTTCGGCATGCCGTATTTCTTGAACGACTCGTTGTCGGGAAAGTTCATGCCCTTGATCGGATAGGGGTAGAAATAGTCGTCGAAGTGAATGGCGTCGATATCGTAACGGTTAACGATGTCGGCGATGATGTTGCAAACGTAGGTGTGGTTTTCGGCAATGCCGGGGTTTAGGTATTGCGACTTTCCGTACGACAAATACAGGTAGCGTTTGCTGTAGTAACGGTGGTTTTCAACGAGTTTGTTGTTGCTGTTGGCATTCACCCTAAACGGGTTGATCCACGCATGAAACTCCATGGCGCGCTCGTGGCAGGCCTCTATCATGAATTCCATCGGGTCGAACAACGGGTCCGGAGCCTGACCCTGTGTTCCGGTCAGCCAACGGCTCCATGGTTCAATTTGCGATATGTAGAAAGCGTCTGATTCGGGGCGTACCTGAAATAGTACAGCGTTGAATCCCAATGACTTGAGTGTATCAAGCTCTTGGATCATGAAGTTACGCCATTGCTCGGGTGACATATCCTTGTATATCGAATTGAATACCGTGGATATCCATGCCCCGCGAAACTCACGTTTGGCGGGAGAGTTGGCGGCGGTTACCTGAAACCCTGCCAAGACCAACAGAACAACGGCGAACAGTTTTTTTATCATGCGCTCAAAACGGCTATGGCTTTGTCCAAACGGCGCAACGTTTCCTCTTTCCCAATCAGCGATGTGATGTCGAACATGTGCGGACCTTTCCCCTCTCCGACAATGCACAAACGGAAAGCGTTCATGATATTGCCGGTGTGCAGTCCGTTGTCGGTAATCCATTGCATGACAATGTTCTCCGAATTTTCGATGCTGAAGTCTTCAATACCTTCCAATACTTTGTAAAGGGCGCGCATCTCTTCGGACGAGTTCTCTTTCCAGCGTTTTTGTCTGGTCTTTTCATCGTATTCGGTCGGGGCCACAAAGAAGTAGTGGATGTGTTCCCAAAAGTCGGCGATAAAGGTGCAACGGCCTTTGGTCAGCTCAATCGCTGCCAATACTTTGTCTTTCGGTGCGTCAACTTTGTGCTGTAGCAGGATTTCTTGAACGAACGGGTACAAGGTCTCTGCCGATTTGTTCATCAGATATTGGTGGTTGAACCATTTTCCTTTCTCGTAGTCGAATTTGGCGCCGCTTTTGCTGACTCGGTCAAGCGAGAATTCTTCGATTAACTCTTGCATCGAAAAGAACTCGTTGTCGCCACCGGCATGCCAGCCGAGCAGTGCGAGAAAGTTGACTACGGCTTCGGGGAAGTAACCGGCCTCGCGGTATCCCGAAGATTTTTCGCCGGTTTTGGGATCAATCCAATCCAAGGGGAATACCGGAAATCCCAAGCGGTCGCCGTCGCGTTTGCTCAATTTTCCATTGCCTTCGGGTTTGAGTAACAAGGGCAAGTGGGCAAATTCGGGCATGGTGTCGGCCCATCCCAGATATTGGTACAGCAAAACGTGCAGCGGTGCGGAGGGCAGCCATTCTTCACCACGAATTACATGAGAGATTTCCATCAAATGGTCGTCGACGATGTTGGCGAGGTGATAGGTGGGTAATTGATCCGCCGATTTGTATAACACCTTGTCGTCGAGGATATTGGAGTTTATGACCACTTTGCCGCGAATCATGTCGTTGACGACGATGTCCTGCCCAGGCTCAATGCGTACCCGAACGACATAATTGTCGCCACGTTCAATGCGGGCCTTAACTTCTTCGGTCGGTAAGGTGAGCGAGTTGACCATGCTGCCGCGGGTGCGGGCATCGTATTGGAAATTGGCGATTTCTTGCCTTTTGGCTTCCAACTCGGCAGGGGTGTCGAATGCAATATAGGCCTTGCCGTCGTTGAGGAGTTGGTCTACGTATTTCTTGTAAATGGGTTTGCGCTCGCTTTGACGGCAGGTGGCGGCGCCGTTGGCGATGCCTTCGTCAAACTCAATGCCCAACCAAGTGAGGGCTTCGATGATATAAGCCTCGGCACCGGGTACGAAACGACCGGAGTCGGTGTCTTCGATGCGGAGAATCATTTTCCCACCGTTTTTGCGGGCGAACAGGTAATTGTACAATGCAGTGCGCACGCCACCGATGTGCAGTGGCCCTGTGGGGCTGGGGGCAAATCGTACGCGAACAGGTCTTTCTGACATAGTCTATTGGATTTTTCTCGAGCGCAAAGGTACTAAAAAAATCCAATATTCTTGTTGAAATTCAGGAATATGCGACAAATGTTCCAATTGTGTCAGCCCAATTTCGCGTTGATGCTGTCAATTGGCAGGGTAAATGATATTTTGAGCCCGTCTGGCGTGAATTGGCATTCGTCGCAACGGTATAGCTCATCGATGTATGATTGCATGTGTTGCGCACTCAGCGTTTCGCCGGCGCGTATGGCTCCGCGTCTGGCAAGCGACAAGGCTATGGATGATTGCAATGATTCTTTGGCCTGTCCAGTGGCCTCGGCGGCAGTTTCCAAGGTGTTCTTTAATCCGCTCACAGCGTCGCCGAGCGGCAAGACGGCTGGAATTCCGTTGATTGCCCAAATGCATTCGCCTACAGACTCAAAACGGTATCCTACCGCTTCGAGGTCGGTACGCAACTCTTCAAACAGCAAATTGTCGTTGGCGTCGAGCGCAATTTCTTCGGGAAACAGGCATTGTTGTGAGTTGGCCGGGGTATTTTGCATATTCCGTAGAAACATCTCGTACAAAATGCGCGTGTGTGCACGGTGCTGATGAATGAAGATCAGCCGGTCGTCCTGAATTTCGACCATGTAGGTGCGGGCGAACTGGAAACAGTTGCGCAAATTCTGGGTTTGTTGTTGTGAGAATATTTCCGGGTCGTTTACGTCCTCGCTGTCCAAAATTCCCTTGTACAGCGACTGCCAGTTTTCGGTAGGCGGTTTCGATACATAACCGTTGCCTGAGTTAGATGAACTTCGGAAGGGATCGTAGTGCGTGTCTATGCTGATTGTCGGTTCTGTCGGCCGGTCGTCCTGACTAAATACAGGAATTTGCGGTGCGTCATCTTGGTCGAAATCGAGTGGCGAGCCGATATTTGCGCTACCTAACGTTTTTCTGGCTACAGAGGCCAGTAGTTGGTAGATGACCACCTCGTCGGCAAACTTTACCTCGGTCTTGGTGGGATGGATGTTGACATCCAACTTTTCGGGAGCTACTTCAAAATAGACAAAGTAGGCGGGACGGGTTTCGGCCGGAATGATTTTTTCGTAAGCAGAGCATATCGCTTTTTGAAAATACGGGTGTTGTATGTAACGGCCATTGACGAAGAAGAACTGATGTCCGCTCTTGCGTTGTGCGGATTCGGGCAGCCCGATGAATCCGCTGATTTGAGCGACTTCGGTGCTTTCGTTGACCGATAGCAGTTGTTTTCCGATTTTTTCGCCCATCAGAGAGGCAATCCGTTGTTTGCGGTTGCTTTTCGAAAGTTGGTAGATGGTTTTGTCGTTGTGGGTAATGCTGAACGAAATCTGCTCATATACCAAAGCGATTTGGGTGAACGTTTGCAGAATGTTGCGCATTTCCGTCTCTTCAGATTTCAGAAATTTGCGACGTGCAGGTACGTTGTAAAACAAATCTCGAATACAAAAATTGCAACCCGAGGCGCAACTGACCGGCTCGTACTGCTTGTTGCCCCAGTCCGAAAGCGTCAGTTTCCAACCCACTTCGTCATCGGGCCGGCGTGTTTTGAGCTCAATATGTGCGATGGCGGCGATTGAAGACAAGGCTTCGCCGCGGAATCCCATGGTTCGCAGCTTGAACAAATCCTCGGCGGTAGTGATTTTGGAGGTGGCGTGACGCTCAAACGCGATCAGCGCATCATCCTTTGACATTCCTTTACCATTGTCAACAACCTGAATCAGTGTACGACCGGCATCTTTGATAATGACGTCGATTTTGTCGGCACCTGCGTCAATGGCGTTTTCCATCAACTCCTTGACAACCGATGAGGGGCGTTGGATTACCTCGCCGGCAGCAATTTGGTTAATGACCTGTTCTGATAGCCGATGTATGATGTTATCCTGCATAGTGCATTAAAATGGCAAAAAAGATGAGTCCTGCGCCAATGATGAAACCTAACCGCATTTTGGCGGCTTTTTCTGCTTTGGCATTGTCGATAGTGCTGCGAAACGCCTCGCGAATGTTTTCGCGTCGGGTCTCGGCAGAAACAGTGCCGGCATTTTCTCCGGCAGCCTTTGCGCGTTGCGCCTCAACCCGTTCAATCGATTGCGCCAAGCGTTCTTTGTGCTCGTCGTAATAACGAGGTTTCAGGTTGAATTGGCGTGGTTTTCGCTGTTTGAAGAATGCCATGTCTGTAATTGTTTGAAAGCAGAGTGACCAACTGGTGCGACCGACTAATGCGTAGCGTGCAGTTTTTTGATGTCTTTGTACAAGTTCGAGGCAAAAACAAGATTGTTCAGGTCTTCGTTATCCGAATCAAAAATAGTATCCTTGCTTCCTTCCCACGACTTCTTGCCCTGATGGATAAAAATCACTTTGTCGCCGATTTCCATCACAGAGTTCATATCGTGTGTGTTGATGAGGGTCGTGATGTTGTTCTCGCGTGTGATTTCTTGAATCAGTTGGTCAATGGTAATGGAGGTTTTGGGGTCAAGACCAGAGTTCGGCTCGTCGCAGAACAGAAATGTCGGCTCCAACACAATGGCGCGTGCGATGGCAGCGCGTTTCTGCATACCGCCCGAAATTTCGGATGGATACAATCGTGCCGCATGCGACAACCCTACGCGGTTCAAACAGAATTTGACGCGTTCTTCCCAATAGTCTTTCGATGCGTCAGAAAACATTTCGAGCGGGAAACGTACGTTTTCTTCAACCGTCATCGAGTCGAACAACGCGGATCCTTGAAACAACATCCCGACCTTTTGGCGCAATAACGTGATTTCTTTCTCCGACATGGCGGTAAAGTCCTCGTTGCCATACATAATCTTGCCGGAATCGACTTTGTGGATGCCGATGATGCTCTTCATCAAGACAGTTTTTCCCGAACCGCTTTGGCCGATAATCAGATTGGTCTTTCCCGATTCGAAAGTGGCTGAAATGTCATTCAGTACCGTCAGTCCGTTGAACGATTTTGTAATATTGCGAACTTCAATCATATCAATAGCAGATCGGTTAGGATTACATTGAACAGCAAGATGATGATGCTGCTGTTGACCACTGCGTTGGTGCTGGCCTTACCCACTTCGAGTGCGCCACCATACGCATAGTAGCCGTAGTACGAGGCCACCGACGAAATGATGAATGCAAAGAATAGGGATTTGATCATAGAGTAGGTGATGTAGTAGGGAATGAATGCGTACTGGATGCCCATGATGTATTGCGACGGAGGCATGACACCTGTCCACGAAATGATGTATCCGCCCAAAAGACCGAAGAACATACTGAATGTGACCAGAACCGGCGTGATGGTAACAAAGCCGAGAATCTTGGGCAAAATCAAGTAGTTGGGGGCTTTGACCCCCATGATTTTCAAGGCGTCAATCTGCTCTGTGATCCGCATGGTACCGATTTCGGAGGCGATGTTTGATCCGACTTTGCCGGCAAGAATCAGACAAAGGATTGTCGAGGAAAATTCCAGCAGAATGGTCTCGCGCGTTACCAATCCGGTGCAATATTTGGGCAGCAGCGGGTTTTCGGTGTTGAGCACCATCTGCATGGTGATGGCCGAGCCGATGAACACGGAAATGATAATCGTAATCAATATGGATTGGAGCCCTTGTTTTTCAACTTCGCGGACGTATTGCTTCCACAATAGTCTCCATCGTTGGGGCTTGGTAAAGACTTCACCCATCAAAGACGCGTATCGGCCGGTATGTGCGAAAATGTTCATCTTGTCAAATAAAGGTTTGCGAAGTTACATATTTTTTTTGTTTTCGCCATCATTGTTTTCCCGATTATTTTCGATTTGCGGGTATGCAATACGTGTATGGTAGATGGTTTTCAGCTTTTCTTTCAAAATGTCTTTGGCGGTGGTGATTT
Source organism: Paludibacteraceae bacterium (assembly GCA_017614195.1). Lineage (GTDB taxonomy): Bacteria > Bacteroidota > Bacteroidia > Bacteroidales > Paludibacteraceae > Enterocola. The sequence continues at coordinate 2,036 of JAGACJ010000020.1, read as the reverse complement.
GTTTCAATGTAAGTGGTGTATTGTCGAACAAGTGCTCGCTTACCATCGAATTTACAATGTTTTCGACCAGATCGTTGATGTTTTCCTCTGTGTAGGTTTGCAAACTGCGCGAAGCGGCTTCGACCGAGTCGCATAGCATGACAATGCCTTGCTCCTTGGTGTAAGGATTGGGACCGGGATAAGTGAACAACGCTTCGTTTGGTGTTTCGCCGGGATGTGTATTGACCCAGGTGTTGTAGAAGAAACGGGCTTTTCCTCGACCGTGGTGCGTTTCTATGAATTCGATAATGCTACGCGGCAGTTTTTCTTGTTTGGCAAGAGCCACACCATCGGTGACATGTCGGATGATGATGTTGGCGCTTTCTTCGGGTTTGAGTTTGTTGTGCGGATTCACGCCTTTGGCCTGGTTCTCGGTGTAAAACGCAGAGTTCTTGATTTTGCCGATGTCGTGATACAAGGCGCCGGCACGAGCCATCAATGCGTTACCGCCCACTTTGTTGGCGATCGATGAGGCGAGGTTCGACACTTGAAGCGAATGCTGGAATGTGCCTGGTGCCGTTTCCGATAATTTTCGCAATAGCGGGCTGTTGATGTTCGAAAGCTCGATGAGGGTGACGTTCGAGGTGAATTTGAATACCTTTTCGACGATAAAGATCAGCGGGTAGGCGAGCAATAGCAATCCCGTGTTGAGAATGAATACGAAATACATGCTTTTGCTCATTTTCAGAATGTTGCCGTCGAGGGTCAGCCCGTATCCCAGATACACAAAGCAATAGCATAGAAAAACAAGACCTGCTGTTTGCAACAGTTGCGACCGTTGGGCAACGTCTTTCAAACTGATGATGGTTACCATGCCGGCGGTAATCTGCAGCAGCAGAAACTCAAACGTTGAGGGTACCATGAAAGCGCAGAGGGCGATGGTAATCAGATGGGCGAAAAGTCCCGTTCGCGTATCGATGAATGTGCTGATAATAATCGGGAGCAGGGCGTAGGGGACTGCATATACCAAGGTGTAGCCGATGCGGTGGATGGAACCGGCGATTTCGATGCTGAGGGCTGTTATGGCGACAAAACCGCAGATCAGCAGCAGACACAAGATGGTGTAGCGTTTGCTGTCAAATTGTTTGCGCCGGAACATGCGCATATACAGATAGAATAACAAGACTAAGATAGAGGATAGCAGGATTTTGCCGATTATAAGCAATATTTTCTTTTGTGTCGAAAGTTCCCGTTGGTCCTCGATTTCGCGCGAGTACGAGTCGAGTATCTTGTAGTGTTTCTGAGTTACGATTTCGCCTTTGCCGATAATCAACTCTCCTTTTTGAACCATTCCCGAAGTGAGCAGAATGCTGTTTATCTTGTCGTTGAGAACCTGCTCTGTCAAATCAGCGTCGTATTGCAGGTTGCCTTGCAGATAATTGATGACGCCGAGGTTCTGCAGATTGGTGGTGTCAAGGCCGATCGGCCAGTTCTTTTTGATATGCTCGTATGCCGAATACTGCGTGTAAAGTTCTTCCACACTGTGGCTTTTGCTGAATTTTCCCCTTAGAATCACCACATGATCGGCTTGCGGGAGCAGACGCGATATCGAGTCGTTGTTCAGAATGCCCACCGCATATATTTCGGAGAGGGCTTGGCTGATGTAATTGGCATACGGTTTCCATTCTGCAGTCAGTTTGGAGTCTGTGCAAATGGTGTTGATGTAATTCTTGAGTTGTGCGATTTGTGTCTCTGCCACCGTGCTGTCCAGCTCAAAGTAATACACCATGTGGTCGAGAATAGCCTTGCGCTCTTCTTCGACTTCTGACGGCAATTTGTAAATAGGGAAGTCGAAGTCGGCGATCAAGTCTTCCTGATATTGCCAGGGCTTGCCTATCTCGACCTCGTACTGTCGTTTGGTTTCGGTCGAAAATATGAATATGCAAGCGATAATGGCCACTGTAACGAGATAGAGAAAGTGAGTGAAAATCTCGTTGAGCAGTTTGATGCGTTTTTTGTGTTTTTCTTCGGTCAGACGGCGCAGTGCCGGTTCGCTG
>JAGACJ010000019.1 GCA_017614195.1 Paludibacteraceae bacterium | reverse complement strand
TGCTCCGTAATAGTACAGATTCGTCTCTGTATCAAGCTCTTTGCCGTTGAAAAGATACTTTGTTCTATAAGTTCCATTATGTTAAGCAGAAGATGGACTATGGTGTCTGTTTCGTAATTCAAAATTTAAGGGTTAATAATTCATTTTGTCGGTACGAAGATAGTGCAAGCCGAGAGCAAATGCAAATTTATTTGCGATTTGCCGAGGCGCAGCCTATTCTCGACCGCAGGTCAACGATAGTGCAGGTAGTGTTTCCTTTTGTGTGTCTGCAGCGGGTAAACTCAAGCTTGTAATCTTTGAGTGCTGCAAAGTTAGTTAATTTATTTGTTATCGTAAAAGTCATCGTTTTCATATTCTTCCATTTGCTTATCAGGAAACAGTTTTTTATCACATGTAATCCTTGGAAGGATTCTGTCATAGGATTTATGGTCCATGGCCACACTCCCCATTAACGTCAGAACGGAATCATCGTTTGGCATAGCAGTCCTCATCCGCGTAACACGCCTAAAATCCCGATTTAGCCGTTCTATCCAGTTTGTAGTATATATCATTGACTGTACTTGCGGATTATAATTGAGATAAGTCATATATGCCTTGTAGTCAGCGTTGTTGCGAAGTCGTTTTATTGACAAATAGTCCTTTCCCCATTTGTCACACATCTCTTGCCATTTGGTCCATGCCATATCCAGGGTGTATTGGCGTTGGCCCGTACGAAAAATGTCACGCAAGTCTTCGGCGATGGCGCTCTTGTCCCCGTGGCGGACTTTTGAGAATACATTCCGTTTCAAGTGGGTTACACAACGTTGTAACGGAGTGTTGGGAAATCGCTTCCCCAGCACCGTGTCCAGCCCTTTGATCCCATCCGCAACCATCAGTCCAATGCGCTGCACTCCACGCTCTTTGAGTCCGACAAAAATCTCATCCCAACCAGAGGCGCTCTCCTCCGGCATGTTGAAAATGCCCAAAACTTCTCGTGTACCCTCTTCTGTTACCGCCAAGGCAACGTAAAAGGCTTCGCTGGCGACCGAGCGCTTACGGTGAATCTTAATGTGTACGCAGTCCACAAACATGACTGGATAATACGCCTCAAGGCCCCGTTCCAACCATTCGTTCACTTGAGAACGGACGCTGTCAACCATACGGCTGATACTTGCCTTTGAGTAATGCTGGCCATAAATCTGGTCAAATACGTCGCCTACTTGCTCTTGTGTCAGTCCTTTGGTGTATAGCACACCTGCCAACTGGTCGCACTCTTCTTCTTGGTCCCGAAGTATGGCCAAAATCTGGGGATGGAAGTTCCCGTAACGGTCTCTCGGTATACGAAATTCCAATTTTCTTCCATGACCATAAGCCGAACCCGGGCGATATCCGTTACCCTTATTTCCCGGATTATCAACGAGAAACTCGCTGCGTTCGGCGACCATCATGCTTTCAATCATTATCTCCATCAAATCGTGAAGACCATTTTTTTGCTGTGCATGCTTGCACATCTGCTCAGAAATTTGTTCCTTTGTAAGTAGCATAAGCTGTAATTTTTTTGTTTTGTCACTTCAAAATTACAAAGCTTGAAGGACTGGTCAAAATTGACCGGTCCTTTTTACTCACTCAGACACACTTTTTGAAACAGTATCAAAACTTCTTGATGAGATAAACAAATTACCCAATCCCGAATCAAATCCAATATCAAGTGAATCGTCAACGGAATCGGGTAATGATTTCGTCATCAAAGATAAGCGTTTAATTTCAATTCTTCAAACAAATTCTTCAAAAGTTGTCGATGAGAACGGCGAACCGAAGGAGGTGTTTGACATAAAAGAATTTATGGGGCAGAAAACCGAACCATATACATGTTATTATTTCCATCAACAATGACGGTGTAAACGACGGAAACGGTAGGCATGTGATAAAACCCGCCGCAAACGACGATATGGATTCTGACCGCAAAGGAAAAAACAAAAAAAGAGATGCAACCCGAGGTTGCATCTCTTTTTGCGTTGGGGGATTCCGGCAAATTACATCATGCCGCCCATGCCGCCGCCCCTCGGGGGCATGGCGGGAGCGGGATTCTCCTCTTTCTTGTCGGCGATCACGCATTCGGTCGTCAGCATCATGCCGGCAATCGAGGCGGCGTTTTCGAGGGCCACACGGGTAACCTTGGCCGGGTCGATGACACCCGTCTCAAACAAATTCTCGAATTTGTCGCTGCGAGCGTTGTAACCGAAGTCCTTTTTGCCTTCGCGTACCTTTTGTACAATCACGGCGCCTTCTTTACCGGCGTTGGCCACAATCTGGCGAAGCGGCTCTTCGATGGCGCGCTTGATGATTTCGATACCAGTGGTTTCGTCTTCGTTGTCGCCTTTGAGGTTCTCCAAAGCCGAGATGGCACGGATGTAAGCCACGCCACCGCCCGGCACGATACCTTCCTCAACGGCAGCGCGGGTAGCGCTGAGGGCGTCGTCCACACGGTCTTTCTTTTCTTTCATCTCCACCTCCGACGGGGCACCGATGTAGAGCACAGCCACGCCACCGGCCAACTTGGCCAGACGTTCCTGCAGTTTCTCGCGATCGTAGTCCGAAGTGGTTTTCTCGATCTGCGCCTTGATTTGTGCTACACGGGCAGCGATGGCGTCCTTTTTGCCGGCGCCGTTTACAATAGTGGTGTTGTCTTTGTTGATGGTGACGGTTTCGGCAGTACCCAGCATATCGATGATCGCCGATTCCAATTTAAGAACTTGTTCTTCGCTGATAACCGTACCGCCCGTCAGGATGGCGATGTCTTGCAACATCTCTTTGCGACGGTCGCCGAAGCCCGGAGCCTTGACGGCACATACCTTCAAGCCTGCACGCAGACGGTTCACTACCAGCGAAGTGAGCGCTTCGCTATCCACGTCTTCGGCAATGATGAGGAGCGAACGGTTCGATTGGATGGTGCTTTCGAGCAAGGGGAGAATCTCTTTGAGGTTCGAGATTTTCTTGTCGTGGATGAGGATCATCGGTTTCTCCATCACCGCTTCCATCTTTTCGGTGTCGGTTACGAAGTAGGGCGACAGATAGCCGCGGTCGAACTGCATACCTTCAACCACATCGACGGTGGTGTCGGTGCCTTTGGCTTCCTCCACCGTGATGACACCTTCTTTTTTCACTTTGGCCATGGCGTTGGCAATCAATTTGCCGATTTCGCTGTCGTTGTTGGCCGAAATGGTAGCCACCTGTTCGATCTTGTTGTTGTCATCTCCGACCGATTCGGCCTGAGCCTTGATGCTTTCAACCACTTTGGCGACTGCTTTGTCGATGCCGCGTTTCAAATCCATGGGGTTGGCTCCAGCAGCTACGTTCTTGAGGCCGACCGAGATAATCGATTGGGCAAGCACCGTAGCGGTGGTGGTGCCGTCACCAGCGTTGTCACCGGTTTTAGAAGCCACTTCCTTTACCATT
>JAGACJ010000018.1 GCA_017614195.1 Paludibacteraceae bacterium | reverse complement strand
CGTCGCCGTCGATTCCATAGCCGGTTTTACTGATGACGGTGAATTCTTTTTTGGCGTCTTCGTATAGCAAGTTGTCGAGATCGACCACGCTTTTTGTCCAAATGTTGACGATTCCGATAATATCACCGATGGTGAATTCTGTATAGGGTTTTTGGAGTTCTTTCTCTATTTTATTCAAAGCCCAAGTCCATTCGTAGTCATAATAATAGTCGTGAAGCTTGTGTAACCGGCTATTCAGTTCCTTGACGGAAGAGATTTTGCCCTCTTCTATATCATTGAGCAGGCGCTCGACCTCGCTTTTGGGCGCAATCAACCCCGAAAGGTCAACCCATTCGCCCAATCCGATTTCGAAATCGGGTTTGAGTCTGGTCCTGATTTCTTCGATGGATTTGAAGGGCGTGATTTCGAGCCGCTTGATAATGGAGTTGCCCAAAAACTTGTTGATGGCCATACGGTAGTACTGTAAACCGTTTTGTAACGACGAGTTCTTGATGATGGCGTGTTGGTAGGCGTATGTGTCTGCCGAACCTCCGGAAAGACTCTTAAGAGTTTCAAGAATATCGATTCCTGCGTACATACGCTGTATGGTGAACGGGCTCAACAGATTGAAGTTGATGGCGTCAAGTTTCTCTGGGTCTTTGCGACGGTCGCGCTTCGGCCATTTCTGGGCATCGCGCACAGTGCCGACCGAGCGCAGGTTGATGCCGGGAATTATATAGGTGGCGTCGTTGTTTTCAATCAAATAGGAGAAGGGTAGGTTAGAGGTGTCGGAATGGTGATGGTGGCGTCCCATTACCAATGAGAACGGACCAACTTTGGCGGGCCAAAGGATGTATGAGTCACTCGTTGTTTTTGAACCACGCTCAACAATGCCTTGGTGGATAGGACCGAGTTTATACATGTGGTTGCTTTGGTTCGAACCGCTACCCGCATTCAAGAAAGAGAACATGCCGGCGATGAGCAGACTGGATTTGTGGTGTGTTACCGTATATGGACCGCCAAAAATGGCGCATGCCTCGCCGTGGAACCCTTGGCAGTTGCAGAAATATACCGAATCGTATATCGAAAAGTGTTTGCCGATTTGGGTGCCTTGTCCGATGAAGCAGTTCTCAACAAGAGAGGCGTCGGTAATTTGAGCACCTGATGAAAAAATGAAGTTTTTGGCAATTACACCCTCACCTATGTGTATAGGGTCGCATTCGTTGCTGTTGACACTTCCGTTGATGAGCAGCCGGGTCCCTTCTATTCTGGCAAAATCCCCCACTTTGATATCTTTGAGGCTGCCGCAGTTGATAATGCTGACATCGTGTCCGATATGTCCGAAGTCGGAGCGGATACTATCGCAGTATGCTGTAATCAAACGGTTAATTTGTCCAATGGTTTCGCTTCGGTGGCGATACAGCGCCAAGATGTAGGCGACATGTGACGACAAGTAGTCGAAAATGCGAATTTCGCGTCCGCCAACTTCGTTGAGCAATGCAACTTCGGTGCCGTTTCCAAAACAGGTGAGTCCGGTAGTGGTAATCAGTTCGGTGTTCTCGATGTAGGTGTCGTGTTCAATTTCGTAATTGGCGATGTAACGTTGCACTTTCCCGATGAATACATTGTCGTGAACAATGCAGTTGTGTAAGGTGGCATGGTGAATGCCGGCATGTTTCCTAATGCCTCCGTCAAGCGTATATTCGCGCTCGAATTTGCCTAGTCTGATTGATCCGGAAAAGTGGACGTGACGAACGTGTTCTGTCGAAAATTCATTGGCGACTGATACATTGCTCCAATCATCGCAAGTGCACATCTGCGTTTCAAGCGCCAAGATTTCATTGTCGGTCAACGGTCTGTAATCATTCGTTTTCATCGTCATATATATCATATAAGAAGTCGTTGTACGGGAAGCGGGCGGTATGGATTTTCCGGACTTCTTCATACAAGCAACTTTTAAGCTCTTCTATATTTGTTTTTTTTCTTGCTGAGATGAACAGACATTTGTTTTCACCCAACTTGGCCATCCAAGTGCGTTTGAGGTCGTCGAGTGACAGATTGCTGCGCGTGATGGGACTCAAATCGTCTGCCTCTTTCTTTTCGTATGTGAATGCGTCAATTTTGTTAAAGACAACAATTTGCGGTTTCTCTTCTTTTGTGATTTCCGCCAAAGTCTTATTGACCACTTCTATTTGTTCTTCGAATGCAGGGTGTGATATGTCCACGATGTGCATCAGAATATCTGCTTCGCGAACCTCGTCGAGGGTGGATTTAAATGACTCTACGAGTCCGTGTGGCAGTTTTCGGATAAAGCCGACTGTATCGGTTAGCAGCATCGGCAAGTTTTGGATGACTACTTTCCGAACAGTGGTGTCGAGTGTGGCAAACAGTTTGTTCTCTGCAAATACGTCCGATTTGCTGATTAGATTCATCAGGGTGGATTTCCCGACATTGGTGTAGCCGACAAGTGCGACGCGCACCAATTTGCCGCGGTTCTTGCGTTGTATGCTTTTTTGATTGTCGATGGCGACAAGCTCTTCTTTGAGAAGCGAGATGCGGCGCAAAATGATACGGCGGTCTGTCTCGATTTGCGTTTCGCCCGGGCCACGCATGCCGATACCACCACGCTGGCGTTCCAAGTGGGTCCACATACGGGTTAGTCGTGGCAGCAAGTATTGGAGTTGTGCCAGTTCAACCTGTTTTTTTGCGTGTGCCGTTAGTGCACGGCTGGCAAATATGTCCAATATCAGGTTGGTGCGGTCTAATACCTTGATCTTGAGTTCCGACTCGATGTTTTTTAATTGCGAAGGGCCTAGCTCGTCATCGAAAATGGCCAGTTGGATGTCGTTTTCTGCAACATATTCGGCCAATTCCGCCAGTTTTCCGCTACCAACGAATGTTTTAGAATTGGCGTAGTCCAAGTGCTGCAGAAAAGTGCGTACGACGACCGCACCGGCGGTGTCTGCCAAAAAGGCAAGCTCGTCAAGGTACTCGCTGGCTTTGCGCTCGTCTTGCTGTGGCGTAACCAAACCTATTAATATAGCGCGCTCGGGCTGTTGTTCTTCCATCTTGTCTTTTATACTAAAAAAAGCCTCGTAATGAACAAACGAGGCTTTTTATATGACTAAATGCCAGTATTATATTTTGAATTTGATTGGCAAATTGAACCTTACGCGCACGTTTTTGCCACCTTGTTGGCCAGGAGTCCATGCGGGCATCTTCTTGATGACGCGAATGGCTTCGGCATCCAAGTCGGGATGTACGCTCTTAAGAACCTTGATGTCGACAATCTTACCGTCTTTGTTTACCGTAAACTGGCAGACAACGCGACCGCTGATGCCGGCTTCGGCACACGACACAGGGTATTTGAGGTTGTCGCTAAGGAACTTTTTCAATTTTGCTTCGCCGCCGGGGAACGATGGCTGGCGTTCTACAATCATGAAGATTTCACCTTCGTCATCGGGCTCTTCATCGGGAACGTCGATGGTTTTTGTGAATTCAACGGGCTTGTCGTCTTCAGAGCTAAAGTCGTAGTGCTCGGTTTGTTCATCATCGGTTGCGGTGAACTCGGTGATTTGCGGTTCTATCTTGATTTCCGGTTTGGGTGGCTCTGGCTGTTCTTGCTCGTCTCGCGTTGTGTTTTCGATTTCCTCATTGTCAATTTCGTAGTCTGTGGGTACATAGCCATCCAGTTTCTCGATGCCCTTTGACCATTGAAAAGCCACATACATGATGGCCAACGCCGTAACCAATCCCATTAGCAACGCTGTCCCCTTGAGTTTGTCAATGTCTGCGTTCCGTGATTTCTTTACTTCCATATTATCTAATCGTAGAGTTTGCTTATTCCGTTTGGCAAATGTAGTGATTTTTTTTGAGAATTCTGGATGTTTTTGATAAAAAAAATCAAATCGAAATTGTTCATTGTTTTTTTGCGGTTTTTTACATAAAAAGGTGTAATTTTACAAACTAATCAAAAACGGCGGAATTGAAGTTGCGGAATATCTTTCTTTTTGCATTGCTTTTGGTCGGGATATATGGGCATGCCCAATCCATGGGAACGTCTGTGTCCTGTTTTCTTGATTTTCCGACATCGGCTCATGTGGCGGCGCTGGGGGGAACCAATACCTGCTATATGGGTTCGGACGCTACTTTTTCGATGATGAATCCTGCCTTGCTTGTACCAGGATATTCCAATTTGCTGAATCTAAACTACAGCGTCTATATGGCGCGGACCGGTTATGGTTCCGCTTCGTATAATATGGCTTTTAGTGACAAAGATGCTTTTTCGGCAGGAGTTCAGTTTGCCCATTACGGCAAATTTGACGAATATGACGCCGTTGGTACACAATTGGGCAGTTACACGGCTATGGATTTGGCGCTTGTCGCTACCTATAGCCGCACGCTTAACCGCTATTTTTCGGTGGGTGTGGCGTTGAAGCCGATTCTCAACAGTTATGCTGACTACAATTTTTTCTCCTTGGGAGGTGATTTGGGACTGCATTTCAGCGATACCACACATTTGGTTGCGGCTGGATTGACCGTACGGAATGTTGGCGGCCGTATCGCCGGTAGCAAGATGATGGCCGAAGCGTCGCATTGGTTGCCTGTCCATGTGTCGCTGGGCGTGACAAAACGTTTCAAACGCGCACCATTTGCATTGCATTTTACGTTGCAAGACCTGCAGAAATGGAACTACGACTATGCCACCAATTTGACCGATGAAGAATATGGCAAGGTGAAAGCAGGTGTCATGTTTGCACGAAAAATCGTCTTGGGAGTAGACGTGGTGCCAAAAAACGACCGGTTTTGGCTGGCCGTTTCCTATAATTTTGACCGGGGGTTGTCACTAGCCAATCCGTATGTCGTGTCGGTGTCCGGATTGTCATTTGGCGGTGGTTTTCGTGTCAGCATGATTCGTATAGGTGCGGCCATGTCGTTTTATGGTTCGTCGGCGGTTACCGGCCAGTTCTCGCTGTCGATGGATATGAATGCTTTCGTTAACAAGAAAAAATTATGACTCAACATACCGACAAACCCATCATCATTGCCATCGACGGTCATTCTTCGTGTGGCAAAAGCACCATGGCGAAGGCTTTGGCCAAACGATTGGACTACACCTACGTCGATACAGGGGCGATGTACCGCGCTGTTACGTTGTATGCGCTTCGGCAGGGGTATATTGCGGCGGATGCCATTGACGAAACGTCGTTGCAAAACGATATTGACCGTGTGTCGGTCGATTTTGGCGAAGACGGCAAGGTTCGGCTTAATGGCGAGTCAGTCGAATCCGAAATTCGTGGTATGGAGGTGTCGTCGTCGGTGAGCCGTATCAGCGCGTTACCGTTTGTACGCAGGCACCTGGTGGCATGCCAACGTAAAATGGGGGAGCGCAAACGTCTTGTGATGGATGGCCGTGACATCGGTACAGTGGTTTTCCCCAATGCGGAACTGAAAATATTCGTTACCGCTGACGCCGAAGTCCGTGCACAACGTCGTTACGATGAATTGACTGCCAAGGGAGAACCGTGTGTCTATGAGGAGGTGCTTGCCAATGTAAAAGAACGCGATTACCTTGATGAACACCGTGCAGACAGCCCGTTGCACGTGGCCGAGGATGCAATCGTGCTCGACAACAGCCATTTGACGATCCGTCAGCAAAATAATCGCTTAATGTCATTGTACAGAGCATGTCAGAACAGATTGTAGATATTGATCCGAACGCCGGGTTTTGCTTTGGGGTGGTCACTGCCATTGGTAAGGCGGAGGAGGTGCTGGCAAGTGGTCAGACGTTGTATTGCCTCGGCGATATTGTACATAATGAACAGGAAGTGGCCCGTCTTGCCGCTTTGGGTTTGCAAGTGATAGACCATGCGTCGCTGAAGTCGTTACGGGGGGCCAAAGTATTGCTGCGGGCGCATGGCGAACCGCCGTCTACCTATGAGACCGCTGCTGCTTCGGGCATCGAAATCGTAGATGCCACCTGCCCGGTGGTGCTGATGTTGCAGCGTAAAATTCGTCGGGCTTATCTCGACAATCCCAATCGGCAAATCGTGATTTATGGCAAGGCTGGTCATGCCGAGGTAAACGGCTTGGTCGGACAAACCGACGGTACAGCTATTGTAGTGGAGCATGAAACCGATATTTCGGAGGTGGATTTACATCGGGATATGGCGGTCTTTTCGCAGACAACCAAGTCGGCGGAAGGCTTCGAGGCCTTGTGCCAGCGCTTGCGCAGTCAGGTGTCGGATGGTGTGACCGTCGAATGCTCCGACACCATTTGCCGAAGAGTATCGAACCGGATGGCACAGATGACCGCGTTTGCCAAGCAACACGACGTGGTGATTTTTGTTTGCGGACGGAAAAGTTCCAATGGACAGGTGTTGTTTGAGGAGTGTCGCAAAGTCAATCCGCGTACTTATCAGGTGGCCGAAGTCGCTGACGTGCGTGCGGAGTGGCTTGAAGGTGCCCATGTCATTGGTGTCAGCGGAGCGACCTCGACACCCAAGTGGCAAATGCAAGAGGTAAAAGACAAAGTGATTCAATTGATACAATATGGCAAAGATTAAGACGATTGGTGTGCTTACTTCCGGTGGTGATGCACCCGGAATGAACGCCGCACTGCGTGCCGTGACACGTGCCGCAATCTACAATGGAATGCGGGTGAAAGCAATATACAGAGGATACAAAGGTTTGGTGCTTGATGAAATTGAGGAGTTCCAAACCCAAAATGTCAGCAATATCATTCATCATGGCGGAACGATTATAAAAACGGCCCGTTGTAAGGAGTTTACGACTCCCGAAGGACGTCAGCTGGCATACGATACCTTGCGCAAACACAAAATTGACGCATTGGTGGTTCTGGGTGGAGACGGTACGTTTACAGGAGCCAAATGTTTTGCGGAGGAATTTGATGTTCCTATTGTCGGGGTGCCTTGCACCATTGACAACGATTTGTGCGGCACTGATTATACTATCGGCTATGATACTGCGTTGAACACGGTCATAGATGCTGTCGATAAGATTCGCGACACGGCTTCTTCGCACGAGCGTTTGTTCTTTGTCGAAGTGATGGGTCGTGACGCAGGTTTCCTGGCGTTGAACGCCGCTTTGGCGTCGGGTGCCGAAGCAGCGGTGATTCCCGAAGTCAGTATCAAGGATGATTTGTTGTCGGAAGTGATTCAGAGCGGATTCCGAAAGACGAAAAACAGCAGCATTGTGTTGGTTGCCGAAAGCGAAGTTACTGGAGGTGCGCAAACGGTGGCCAATCGTGTAAAATCCGAGCATCCCGAATACGATGTGCGTGTTGTGGTGTTGGGCCATATCCAGCGTGGAGGATCTCCGTCGGCAGCTGACCGCATCCTTGCCAGCCGTCTTGGGGCAGCCGCTATCACCGCTCTTGTCGAAGACCAACGCAATGTCATGGTGGGGGTGCAAAACGATGAAATCGTGTATGTACCGTTTGCCAAAGCCATCAAAGATGACAAACCGTTGGATATGGAATTAGTGAGAACCTTAAGAGCCTTGTCGATATAAAAACACAATTCATTGATATTAAAGGAGCACGCGTCAACAATCTCAAGCAGATTGACGTGCAGGTACCGTTGGGCAAATTCATCGTTATAACGGGAGTGTCCGGCTCTGGTAAGTCTTCGCTGGCGTTTGATACGCTCTATGCCGAAGGCCAGCGCCGTTATGTCGAAAGTTTGTCATCGTATGCCCGTCAGTTTCTGGGACGTATGAGCAAACCCGAAGTCGATTATATCAAGGGGTTGCCGCCTGCCATTGCGGTGGAACAAAAAGTCAAGACGCGCTCGTCAAGGTCTACGGTAGGAACCTCGACCGAAATCCACGATTATTTGCGCCGTTTGTTTGCCCGTATTGGGAAAACGATCTCTCCTGTTTCCGGAGAGGACGTAAAAAAGCATCAGGTCAAAGATGTGCTCGACTACATGGCGTCGTTGTCCGAGGGTACGATGTTGATGTTGTTGGCGCCGATGCGTTACAGTAGCGCCACTGCGCTGGATGAGGGACTTGAAGTGATGCGCCAACAGGGATTTAACCGTGTGTTGGTTGGCGATGAGGTGCTGCGTTTCGATTCGTTTTCCAATATGCCCGAACGTCCGTTGTCGTTCGACTTGGTAATCGACCGCTGTGAGTCGAGCCGGGAGAATGCTTTTCTGAACCGGATGGCAGATTCGGTCGAAACGGCATTTTACGAAGGCGACGGCGTATGCAAGGTCTGTTTGTTTGATGCGCAGCGCAAACCCACCGAATTTAAGGAGTTTTCCATTCATTTTGAGGCCGACGGCATTCGTTTTGAGGAACCTACCGAGGCGCTGTTCAGTTTTAACAGTCCGTTGGGCGCCTGTCCCGAATGTGAAGGCTTTGGCTCTGTAATTGGCATCGACGAGAGCCTGGTTGTTCCCAATAAGGCGTTGTCGGTATACGAAGGGGCGGTGGTTTGTTGGCGAGGCGAAAAAATGGGCGCGTACTGCGATGCGTTGATAATGAGTTCGGAACAATCAGGCTTCCCGATACATACTCCTTATTGCAGATTGTCCGAAAAGCACCTGCGTATGCTTTGGGATGGCTGCCAATATTTCGAAGGAATCAACGACTTTTTCAAATTTGTCGAAGCCAATCAATACAAAATCCAATACCGCGTCATGTTAAGCCGTTATCGCGGCAGAACTGTATGTCCGAAATGTCGCGGGTCAAGGTTGCGTAACGAGGCGTTGTACGTCAAAGTGGGAGGCAAAAACATCCATGAGCTGTCTACGATGACGGTGGGCGATTTGATTCCGTTTTTTGAGCAATTGCAACTCAACGAATTTGAGCAAAAGGCGGCTTCCAAACTGTTGGCCGAAATCATCAATCGGTTGCACTATCTCGATGAGGTCGGTTTGTCGTATTTGACACTGAACCGGCTGTCGAATACTTTGTCGGGTGGCGAAAGCCAGCGTATTAACCTTGCCACTTCACTCGGAAGCAGTCTGGTGGGTTCCATGTATGTGCTTGACGAACCGAGTATCGGACTTCATACACGCGACACCGAACGGTTAATCGGCGTTTTGCGCAAATTGCAACAATTAGGCAATACGATTGTGGTGGTCGAGCATGATGAGAAAATTATGCGTTCTGCCGATTGGCTAATCGACATAGGACCGGGTGCCGGTCGTTTGGGTGGACAAGTGGTTGTGCAAGGCGACCCAAAACAACTCTTGAAACACGTTACCCCCGACACTCCGTCGGTTACGTTGCGCTATCTCGCCGGCTTGGAGCAGTTTAAGTTGCCCGAAAGTCGCCGGAGCAGCCGGAATTATATCGAGATTAAGGGAGCGACTGAACATAATCTGAAACAAATAGACGTAAAGATACCGTTGAATGTCATCACTGTGGTGACCGGAGTGTCAGGCTCTGGGAAATCATCGCTTGTGCGTGACGTACTGTATAATGCATTGTTGCGTCACTTTGGCGAAGGTGTCGAATATGTTGGAAGCTTTATGCAGCTGTCAGGTAGCTTGCATCTGATTTCGGGTGTCGAATGGGTGGACCAAAATCCGATAGGAAAGAGCTCTCGTTACAATCCGGCCACTTATCTGCAGGCTTTTGATGAAATCCGCCGCTTGTTTGCCTCCCAACAGTTGGCAAAGCAGATGGGATATACGGCAGGTCATTTCTCGTTTAATGCTCCGGGAGGTCGTTGCGAGACTTGTCAGGGCGAGGGAGTCGTCACGGTGCCCATGCAGTTTATGGCCGATGTGAGGCTGACGTGCGACGATTGTCACGGACGGCGTTTTAAATCGGATGTACTGGATGTGAAATACCGTGGCAAGTCGATCTATGATATTCTCGAAATGACGATTAACCAGGCGTTGGAGTTTTTTGAAGGTGATGCTGCCGCGTCGAAAGTCGTGAAACGATTGCTGCCGTTGCAACAGGTAGGGCTCGGGTATCTCAAAATGGGACAATCGTCGAGCACCCTGTCGGGTGGCGAAAACCAGCGTGTTAAGTTGGCTTCGTTTTTGGTGGATGATAAAGTCGGACATAAACTGTTTATGTTTGACGAGCCGACTACGGGATTGCATTTCTCCGACATCAAGACACTGATGAACTCATTCAATCGTTTGATGGAGCAAGGTCATACGGTGCTCATTGTTGAGCATAATTTGGATGTGATTCGCTCTGCCGATTATGTCATCGAGCTTGGTCCGGAAGGAGGAGATGCAGGCGGACGACTGGTGTTTGCCGGTACGCCCGAAGAACTCAAGAAATGCGACACTTCACAAACCGGTCGTTATTTGTAAGTACAAAAAAAATCCTGAAGTTGAACTTCAGGATTTTTTTATAACGACTATGTAATGTGAATTACTCTTCGTCTTTCTTAGCTGCTTTTTTGGTCGTTTTTTTGGCAGCGGTTTTGTTTTCGCTTTCAGTCAAAGCATCTTTCAAAGCGGCCAATCCTTCGATATCACCAAGAGTGGTTTTCTCGAGTGCGGGAGCCTCTTCTTTCTTGGCAGCCTTCTTGGTGGCTTTCTTTTCAGTAGCTTCAGCTTTGTCGCCTTCTTCGAAGGTACGAGTGTGCGAAAGAATGATGCGTTTGGCGTCTTTGTTGAATTCAATGACTTTGAACGGCAATTTTTCGTTTACTTTAGCTTGCGAACCGTCAGCTTTTACCAGGTTTTTGGGAGTGGCGAAACCTTCGATGCCGCCTTCCAAGGTGATAACAGCGCCTTTGTCAACGAATTCAGCGATGGTTCCTTCGTGAATAGAGTCAACCGTGTAAACTTCTTCGAGGGCAATCCATGGATTTTCTTCGAGTTGTTTGTGACCCAAGCTCAAACGACGGTTTTCCTTGTCAATGTCCAATACTTGGATTTCGATATTGGCACCCAGTTGGGTGAACTCTGACGGGTGTTTGATTTTTTTGGTCCAAGACAAGTCGGAGATGTGGATCAAACCGTCAACGCCTTCTTCCAATTCAACAAATACACCGAAGTTGGTGAAGTTGCGGACTTTGGCGGTGTGTTGGCTGCCAACAGGATATTTGGTCTCGATGTTCAACCACGGATCTTCTTTGAGTTGTTTGATACCCAAAGACATCTTGCGCTCTTCGCGGTCGAGGGTCAGGATAACAGCTTCGATGGTGTCGCCGATTTTCACGAAATCTTGTGCAGAGCGGAGGTGTTGCGACCAGCTCATTTCAGAAACGTGAATCAAACCTTCAACGCCCGGAGCGATTTCGACAAATGCGCCGTAATCAGCAACGACAACGACTTTGCCTTTTACCTTGTCGCCCACTTTCAAGTTGGGATCAAGAGCCTCCCAAGGATGCGGGGTCAATTGTTTCAAACCAAGAGCAATGCGTTTCTTCTCGTCGTCGAAGTCGAGGATAACCACGTTGATCTTTTGGTCGAGTTGGAGAATTTCTTCGGGATGCGAGATACGGCCCCAAGACAAGTCGGTGATGTGGATCAAACCGTCAACACCACCCAAGTCGATGAATACACCGTAAGAAGTGATGTTCTTAACAGTACCTTCGAGGATTTGGCCTTGTTCGAGTTTACCGATGATTTCTTTCTTTTGTTGTTCGAGTTCAGCTTCGATCAAAGCCTTGTGCGATACAACCACGTTTCTGTATTCTTGGTTGATTTTAACCACTTTGAATTCCATGGTTTTGCCAACATACACATCGTAATCGCGGATAGGCTTAACGTCGATTTGAGAACCCGGCAAGAATGCTTCGATGCCGAAGACATCAACGATCATGCCGCCCTTAGTGCGACACTTGATGTAACCCTGAACGATTTCCTCATTGTTGAGGGCTTCGTTAACACGATCCCAGCTCTTTGACATGCGAGCCTTCTTGTGTGAAAGAACGAGCTGTCCTTTCTTGTCTTCCTGGGTGTCAACGTAAACTTCTACCTTGTCACCGATTTTTAAGTCAGGATTGTAACGGAACTCAGCTGCCGGAATGATACCGTCGCTCTTGTAACCGATGTTTACGATAACCTCTTTCTTGTCGATAGAGATTACGGTGCCTTCTGCTACCTGACCTTCAGACACCTTGTTGAGTGTTGCAGCGTATGACTCTTCCTGAGCCTCTTTGCTGGCGCTTGAAATACTGCCGTTCTCGAACTCTTCCCAGTTGAAATCTTCGAGTGGCTGTACGTTTTTAAAGTTAGACATAATGTTAATTAAAATATTAATGCTCCCCCCTGAATTGAGAAAAGCGG
>JAGACJ010000175.1 GCA_017614195.1 Paludibacteraceae bacterium | reverse complement strand
TCAATGCGAAAGCTCTTGCGGTCGAACTGCTGCCCTTCAGGCTGCTGCTGTAATGTCTGTATATCTAATTCTCCCATCATCATCAATTGTTCATTGTCAATTGTACATTGTTAATTGTCAATTGTTCCCAGCAGTTCCTCCAACTCCTTCTCCACCGCCGTTTCCGTTTGCATCGCCGCCTTGAAGTCGGCAATGGCTTGTTTGAGGTCAATCTGCTCTTCCGGCTCAAAGGTATCGACATAACGCGGAATATTGAGGTTGAATTCGTTCTCCTCAATTTCGTCCATATCCACGATGGAGAAATAACGCTTGCGCAGTTCGGGGTCGGCCAGCATCTGCAAAAGCTCCGTCTCCACATCGGCAATGGCCTTGCGCTGCTTTTCGGCTTTCTCGTTGGCGGCATTCTCGCGTGCCGTTTTGTCGGCCAGCAACTTGTCCAACGCTTTCCGTGCGGCCTCCACGGCCTTCTGCTCGCTGGTAGTCGGCTTCTTGCCATTTTCTGTCTTGGTTTGCACTGCTAACTTTGCTTTGGCCAACTTATCGGTTTGTTTGGCAATCTCTTCCTTTGTATCGTTTTCAATTTCGGAAAGCTGGAAATCCAACTCCTCTTCAATGCGGATATGCAGCCTGTTTTTCTGGAGTTTGATCCAATGTTTTGCCTTATCCACATCGCCCCAACTCTCCAAAATGGTGGAGATGCGCAGCACATCCTGCGGCTCCAGCACACTCATGTTGGCCTCTTCGCGGTACCAGCCTTTCTTGGCGGCATACACCATCAGCACCTTGTCCTTGCGTTCTTCGGGCTTGTTCTTGTCAAAGAAGATGATGGCACCGGGGATGGTCGTGCCGTAAAATAGATTTCCCGGCAGCACTACAATGGCATCGATGATATTGGTATGCTGCGAGAAGTCCACTCCCTGCAGGAATCCACGCCGTATCAGGTATTCCACATCGGCCTTGCGGTTTTGTCCGTCTTCCTCCTCGGTCTTTTCGGGCTGTCCGCGGAACAATACGCCTTGCGGACACACCACACCGGCCTTCCCTTTCTCATCCAACGAAGCGATGATGTGCTGCAAAAAAGCAAAATCACCGTTGCTATAGGGCGGAATGCCGTAAATCAGACGGTTATAGGCATCTGTAAACTCCTTCTTGTATTCGATTTGAGGAGTGCCGTCTTTCTTATTGACGGTATTGCCTTTCTTATCTTTCTTCGGTTCGCCATTTTGTGCCCAGTTCTCCATCGAGAAGGGAAAATTGGTCATCACCTTATCGAAGGTGCGCAGTTTCAGTTCGTCCGACTCATCTTTGAATTTCGGGTCGCGAATGGTGTCACCTTGCTCGATGCGGGCATCCAGGCCGTGCAGAATCATATTGATGTTGCAGATGGCCCATGTATTCCACACCAGTTCTTGCCCGAAAAGGCGTATTGCTTTTTCCATGTCGTAATTTCTTCTGGCGTATTTGGCTGCATTCAGCAAGAATCCGCCAGAGCCGCAAGTCGGATCGTAAACGGTTTCGCCCTTCTGCGGCTTTAAGTAGCCAACAATGATATCCACCACCTCTTGCGGTGTATAAAACTGCCCCGCCATGGTGCCGCCCTTATTCTCATCGGCAAACCGTTTGATCAGGTATTCGTAGGCGTCACCCAATACATCTACAGTCACATTTCTGTTGCTCAGATCAACCGCACTTAGGTAGTTGATAAGGTTGGTGAGCACTTCGGGGTCAAGTTTTTTGCCTCCAGAGCCGTCGGGGGCAGGTTCGTTCCATCTAACGGTATTGATGATGCCCTTCAAGATGTATTTGCCGTTCTGATCCTTATTCAGGTCGGCGATGGCATTCACCGCCGCATCCAATGTGGCGTTTTTCTTGTCGATGGGCGCTTTTCGAACATCTTCCCAGAAATAACCGTCAGGAATTTGAAAATCGTGTTTTTTCTTGGTAATGACGGCCAACTCCCGAGAAGAAGGCTCTCGTACGAAACTAGCTCTGAATTGTTCGGTGGCGTTATCAATCTCCCACTGGTAATTGTCAGACAATCGCTTGAAAAACAGAAGAGAAAGGATATACGACTTGTAGTCCTCCACTTTGTCGCGAAGGATGTCGGCCATACCGAAAAGAATGTTGCCTAAGGATTGCTTGGTGATCATTATTTTTCAATATTTATCTTAAAGTCAACAAATATAAAAAGATTTTTCGAGATTTCAGGTCACAAAAAAAACTGTCCGTCTAAAAATTGCAAACGCAAAAAGACGGACAGTAAAGAGTTGTCAAAAATTTAGATTCCCAACGTCTAATTTGTCAGCGCTTCAATTTTGCCGAATTGCTTCCAAGGAGAGGACTTGCGGTAGGACTTGACGGCCGAAGCCGACACATGCAGCGTAGCGGCGCTTACGTTCACATCATCGAATATATCGTCTTCAACTATGACATCCTCGGCCAAGCACGACACATCGGTCAAGGCGACACAACCATCGAAAGCACCTCCGCCGATAAACGAAACGCGACTGCCAATGGTAACCGAGTTAAGATTTTCGCAACCGCCGAAAGCACACAGACCCACGAACCCAACCTGATTGGGAATCACTACGTTTTTAAGCGCGAAACAAGCACTAAAAGCATATTGGCCTATCGAAACCACACCTTCGCCTATACGCAGCGACGACAGCTGCTCACAACGGCCAAAAGCGACATCTCCGATAGACGTG
Organism: Paludibacteraceae bacterium; assembly: GCA_017614195.1. GTDB lineage: Bacteria > Bacteroidota > Bacteroidia > Bacteroidales > Paludibacteraceae > Enterocola. Next base: position 2,474 of record JAGACJ010000175.1, on the reverse strand, counting down.
ACCCCATCACCGATGACCACCGACGACAAACCGACGCAATCTTCGAAAGCACTTTCGCCAATTTCGGTGACACTGTTAGGAATTTGCAACGATTTCAATTTTTTGCAACCGAAAAACGCCCGTTCGCCAATCTGAGACACCGTATTAGGGACAACCGTACCTGCACAGCCAACCACCAAACGGTCGCGCGACGTCTCAATAATGGCGTTACACCCGTTGCGCGAGTCATAGACGGCATTGGCCGAGGCCACAGTTATGTTCTGCAAACTGGCACATCTGCCAAAAGCATCGTTCCCGATATCGGTTACAGAAGCAGGAATCGTAATGGAAGTAAGATTCGAACTCCCGTAAAAAGCACTAGCGTTTATTGAAGTCACATTTTCGGGAATCACGGTGTTCATACAACCGGCAATCAACCGACCCGAAGCAGTTTCGATGATGGCATTGCAGTTTTTACGCGAATCATATATGCGGTTTTTCGGATCGACGACAATGGAAGCAAGCGACTCGCATTTGGCAAAGGCTTCGAAGCCGATTGCAGTCACACTTGCCGGTATGTTAATGGCAGTCAAGCCGTTACAACCAAAAAACGCTGCTTCGGAAATTTCGACAATGTCATCGGGGATAATCGTATTCTTACAACCTGCAATCAGTTTGTTGGTAGCCGTTTCGATAATGGCGTCACAACCACCACGCGCATCGTATATGGTATTACCGCCACTAATCAGAAGATGCTCCAAACCAATACAACCGGCAAAGACGCCCGTTCCGATAGAACGCACGGAAACGCCAAAACTAACCGAAGACAGTTGCTCACAACCGCAAAAGACATCGTTTCCAATCACTTCGACACCGTTGCCACAGGTCACGGATTGGAGGTGACGGCAAAATACGAATGCCGCATCGTCAATAACTCTAATGCTGTTGGCAATAAAGACATAGTTAAGATTGTCGCAACCGCCAAAGGCACAGTTGTCAATAGCGACTACCGAGTAATTCTTGTTCTTATACTTGACCGTTTCGGGAATAGCCACCGTACCCGCGTATTCATTCGGATAATCGCGGTAAGACTCACCCTGGAAAGACACCGCCACCGTCAACTCAGATTCAGACCGGACCGTATAATAAATGCCGTCCACGTCAAAATCGTGCGCCATAGCCGCAACAGCCAGCATCAATCCACTTATTGCCAATAGAATCCTTCTCATAGCAAAAGACGAAATTAAGCTTTTTTTACAAAATATTCAACAGTTTTGCCAAAAAAATAGCATTTCGCTATCAAAAAAAATACTGAACTGTCTGTCAGATGAGCCAAAAGAAAGAGAGGCGATGTCGAAATGGACACCGCCTCTCTCTTGTCATTGTTATTTGTTTACAGCATTTTGTCTGTTATCGGTAAACCTCAACGGTACCTCGGCGTGTCGTGCCGTCAGGCAGTTTGGCCACATAGAAGTAAACTCCCGGAGTAGCCATCTTGTTTGAGTAAGAGGTTGCCACTCCATCCCAACCATCGTTGGTATCGGCAATCTTATTACCAAAGCGGTCGTAAACCAGTAATGGAATCGGCGTGTCAAGGTTCTTGACAAAGGTGGTGTTCTTACCGTTTCCATCGTACGGAGTAAAGACTGTCGGCCATTCGACATTGATGGTCAATTCGCGCGAAACAGTGTTGCAACCACCTTCGGCCGTCACTACATAACGAACAAGACCATAAGGAGTCTCTTGATGTTGCTCAGGATCGTCTGGAGTAATGACGTCATCGTTGCGCTGCCATACGATTGTTTGATATTCACCAGCCAAAACCGTGACATCGAGCGTAACCGATGCTCCAAGATTGATTTGAGTTTCAGGCGTAACGTTAAAGTCAATGTCGAGCAACACCTTGTTGTCAACAATGGCCGGTGACGACAACGTAGTTTGACAGCCATTTGCGCGATCGGTGGCCGTTACAGAATAAGTACCAGCCTCGCTAACCGAAATGCTGGCCGTCGTTGATCTGTCGGCATCCGACCACAGCAAATCGACATTGGTTCCCGTCGCCGTAAGCGTTACCGACTGTGACTCACAAGTCAGTTTGTCGTCCGAGTAATCCAAGGTAAGTGCGGGCTCCGTCTTGTCCTCGCTGATGTTGGCCACCGCGGGCGTCTCGCTCTCGCATCCGTTAACCGGGTTAATCGCAACTACCGAGTAGGATGCCGATGGCGTCGTTACCATGCGGTTAGCAGCGGTACTGTTATCCTCCCAACGGAAATTGACTCCAGCAGTTGTTGAGCTGGCAGACAATTCAATTGATGTGGTCGTACAGGTTAGCGTGCCAGCGTCGGGAGTTACCGTTACATCGGGTTTCGCCTTGTTCTCGGTAATCTCAATCGTTTGGGTGCCCTGGCAGTTCGACGAGTTCTCCGTTACGATTACCTCATACGTGTTCGGCGTCGTTACATCGTAGTCGGCTGCTGCCGGACCGCCCGTCCATT
>JAGACJ010000174.1 GCA_017614195.1 Paludibacteraceae bacterium | reverse complement strand
CATATTCCAAAGCGCGCATGAAATCATGGTCAATCACCATCGCCTCGTCGTCGCCTTTGTCTGCCAGTTTCATTTGTTCCACAAAGCGGTTGTATTGGTCTATCGGGTCATTGAGCTCGCTATATGCGTTAGCCAACTCTTTACCGTTAACCATGAGCTCAAAACGCTCGGTCAGACCGGGTTTGGAGCGGTGCATCTTTGTCAGCGGAGACATCTCTACGGGGTAGTCTGTAATGAAAGTCGGTTGAATAAACGCACCTTCGCAAGTTTCGCCAAAAATCTCGTCAATCAGTTTGCCTTTACCCATATGCTCGGTGTCCTCAACGCCTAATTTCTTAGCTTCGGCGCGAATCTCATCCTCGCTCATGGAAGCCAAATCAAGACCGGTCTTCTCTTTGATTGCATCCAAAATCGGCAAACGGCGATACGGAGCCTTGAAATCTACTTCGTGGTCGCCTATCTGCACTTTCGTAGTGCCGTTTACGGCGATGGCAATCTTCTCCAGCAACTGCTCCGTGAAGCCCATCATCCAATTGTAGTCTTTGTATTGCACGTAGAGCTCCATGCAGGTGAATTCAGGGTTGTGGCTGCGGTCCATTCCTTCGTTGCGGAAGTTACGGCCTATCTCATATACGCCTTCAAAACCGCCTACAATCAGCCGTTTTAGATACAATTCCGTTGCGATACGCAGGTACATATCTACGTCCAAAGTATTATGGTGCGTAATGAACGGACGGGCACTGGCGCCACCGGCTATTTGTTGCAGACTAGGTGTCTCTACCTCTGTATACCCCGCCTCGTCGAACACTTGGCGCATGGTACGAAGAATAGTCGCGCGTTTCAAAAAAGTCTCTTTCACGCCGTCGTTGACCACCAAATCCACATAACGCTGGCGATAACGCTGTTCCGGGTCGTTGAATCCGTCGTAAGCCACGCCGTCTTTGTATTTCACGATAGGCAGCGGACGCAAACTTTTGGCTAAAACGGTCAGTTTCTTGGCATGAACACTGATTTCGCCCATTTGGGTGCGGAAAACAAATCCTTCGATGCCGATGAAATCGCCGATATCCAACAGTTTCTTGAAAACAACGTTATACATCTGCTGCTCTACAGTCGTCGGCTGTTCGCCTTCGGCAACAGGTGCTTGGATGTCATCGCGGCTTACATATACTTGAATACGGCCTTTGGAGTCCTGTATTTCGATAAAAGATGCCTTACCCATGATACGTTTCGACATCAATCGGCCGGCGATGCGTACCTCATCGCCTGTGTGCCATTCTTTTTCGGCTTTCGGCTTTTGACTTTCGGCTGTTTCTTCATCTACAAACCCCGCCTTAATATCGGTTGAATAGCCGGTAACGACGTATTCGTCTGCAGGGTAGGGATTGATTCCCATCTCACGCATTGTTTGCAGGCTTTGCCTGCGTACGATTTCTTGTTCGCTTAATTCCATATATTGTTTTTGTTTATGCTATCACACTTTTGCGGCTGCAAAGGTACGCATTTTTTCTCAATTATGCAAATTATTTTGCATTTTTATTATAAAACGCTTCAAAATCATGGCTTTTTTCTTGGCGCGTTCTCAACCATCTTGGGTCGCATGAAACCTGCCGGCTGGTCGGAAGTATCCGCAATACCTTGAATGGCAAAATGTATTTGGTTTTTGCCAAAGCGTTTGTTGATGCCGTCAATGGCCTGCATTAACCGCTTCTGCCTTGTAATATCATCCACCTGATTGGTGGCAAAAAGATCTAATTGCACGCCGGTCGTTTGTTGTAATTGCCCGAGTATGACGCCGGCTTGTTTATATTGATAATTCTCACGGAAGAGCTTGTCCAGCAGCCGTGCTACGGCATGAATGATCTGCTTGGAGTCATCGGTGGCGGTACTCAGTTTGATCGTATCTTCGGCATTATATTGCGGCAAATCCTCACGATGACGATTGGTGGCGAGAAAAACGGTCACGGCTTTACAGATGGATTGTTGTTCCCGCAGCCGGCGCGTAGCGGCGGTGGCATAGTTGCTTAGTTCGCGTAATAGTACGCTTTTGCTGCTTGTCATGTGCGCAAAGGTGCGGCTGTGCATAATGCTTTTCTGACGGTCATGACGAGCGAGAGTAATGGCTGGAACACCGTTTAATTCTTTCCATGTGCGCACTCCCGTTACGCCGAAAAGGTGGTTCACCCATGTTTCGGGTTGGCGGGCATAATCGAGCGCAGTCTTTACGCCTTGCGAACTAATATGCGGAAAACTTCGCCGACCAATGCCCCATATTTCTTTTACCGGCACTTTCGCCAGAGCAGCTTCTCGTTTGTCGCCCGGCATAATACAGATGCCTTGGTAAGCAGGATAGTGTTTGGCAAACCAAGTGGCAGTCTTGGCAAGAGTGTAACTCAGACCCGCTCCGCAGCTGACGGGAATACCGGTCTCGCGCAAAATCAGGTCCTTCAGCGTCTGCAAATAGTTGCGCAGTCGGGTAGGGTCATCGTCTGGCATCTGACCGAAAAACTCATCAACGCTGTATTGCACAAAATCCAGCACCATTTCCGTCTTGCACACTTCCTCCATAATGTGATGAGATATCTCGTGGTAAAGATTGTGATGCACATCGATGACCGTAACGTGGTGTTTGTCAATTAGTTGCGATACTTGAAAAAGCGGATTGCCGCGTTTTAGGCCAACGGCTTTAGCTTCTTGATTGAGTGCAAGGATGATACCTCCGTTATTGTCGTTATTATTGGCGACAACAACGGGCGTACCGCGTAATTCCGGCCGTGAAAGGAGCTCACAGCTTACGAAAAAATTATTGCAATCCAAATGAATATACATCGCTTTTCCAAATCCGCTGCAAAGATAATACTTTTTTATCAAATATACAAACAATTTACATATATTCTGCCATTTTCGAGCTCCTATCGAACCCCTCCCATAGGATACCCATACAATACCCATAGGATACCCACAGGATACTTTGCCTGAAATTGCAAAAATGTGCCTCTTTCTGTATATATACTATGTATATATACACTTTTTGCTGCACTTCTCACAAAAACGAAACAATTCCCATCCATCCCATCACTCTTTTTTAACACCCTAACCCCAAAACCTTAAATGCTAAACAAAAAAAATCTTTGATTTTATTTGCACAATTAAAAAAAAAGTTGTACCTTTGCACGCTAATTTGGATTATTATGGCAAAAATTGCATTGATAACAGGTGTGACGGGGCAGGACGGAAGTTATCTGTCAGAGTTCCTTTTGGATAAAGGTTACGAGGTGCATGGCATCATCCGCCGCAGTTCTGTTGACTATCGCGAGCGCATTGCTCATTTGGAAGGGAAACCGCATTTTCATTTGCACTATGCGGACATGAGCGACTCGATGTCGCTAGTGAAACTGGTGGGAAAAGTGCAGCCGGACGAGATTTATAACCTTGCTGCGCAGAGCCATGTGCAAGTGTCATTCGATGCTCCGGAGTTCACGGCGGACGTGGATGCAGTGGGCGTGTTGCGCGTGCTGGAGGCCGTTCGGACAAACCATCTGGAATCCAAATGCAAGATTTATCAGGCGTCAACCAGCGAATTGTACGGCAAAGTTGAAGAAGTGCCGCAAAGCGAGACTACGCCTTTCCATCCGTACAGCCCATACGCTGTGGCAAAGTTATACGGCTATTGGATCATCAAGGAATACCGCGAGGCGTACAATATGTTCTGTTGTTCAGGTATCCTATT
>JAGACJ010000017.1 GCA_017614195.1 Paludibacteraceae bacterium | reverse complement strand
CCGATGAGTTTACGTTTCGGGTCGGTCGACAAAGTGGTTTTGCCAGTACCCGACAAACCGAAGAAGATAGCGGTGTCTTTGCCTTCCATGTTGCAGTTGGCCGAGCAGTGCATCGAGGCGATACCTTTCAAAGGCAAGTAATAGTTCATCATAGAGAACATACCTTTCTTCATTTCGCCACCGTACCAGGTGTTGATGATGACTTGTTCGCGGCTGGTTACGTTGAAGGCAACGCAGGTTTCGCTGTTCAAGCCGAGTTCCTTGTAGTTCTCAACTTTGGCTTTCGAAGCGTTGTAGATGATAAAGTCGGGTTTGAAGTTAGCCAACTCCTCAGCAGTCGGTTGGATGAACATATTTTTAACGAAGTGCGCTTGCCAAGCAACTTCGACGATGAAGCGCACAGCCATGCGGGTATCCTTGTTGGCACCGCAGAAAGCGTCCACAACATACAAGTTCTTGTCGCAGAGTTCTTTTTTTGCGATTTCTTTAACCTTAGCCCAAACTTCTTCGCTCATGGGGTGGTTGTCGTTTTTGTAAGCGTCCGAAGTCCACCATACGGTGTCTTTCGAGTTGGCGTCCATCACGATATATTTGTCTTTGGGGCTGCGGCCGGTGAATACGCCGGTCATTACATTTACAGCGCCAAGCTCGGTCTCCTGACCTACTTCGTAGCCTTCGAGGCCGGCTTTGGTTTCCTCATTGAAGAGTTCGTCATACGACGGGTTGTGAGCGATTACCGTAGCACCGGTAATGCCATACTGGGTTAAATCTAATTCTGCCATTTGATCTGAATAATTAATGGTTTATATTAATAAAATTTTGCTCTGTCGCCAAAGTGAAGTCCAAGGCTTCCGGATCTTTTATAATCTGTAAGGAAAAGACCCCCTTGTAATCCACCGTGCAAAAATACACAGATTTTTCAAAACTGCAAATCTTATTTCTTGACAAAATAATACAAAGTCAATAAAAATCTACGACGCAACTACGACATAGCCTATTTTGTCGTATCTTTGCATCACTTATGAGCGAAACGCGAAAATATGTGACCTTTGGCTCGGCGCCGCATGGCGTGCGTTTGTTGCCGGCTTCCAAAAGCCTGTCAAACAGAGCGTTGGTGATAAACCGGCTTGCCGGAGGACAACTGTCAGATATCCGGAACCTTGCCGTTTGCGACGATACCGCTGCGGTGGCAGACGCCTTTGCCAATGCCGGTGGCGAAATCAATATCGGAGCAGCGGGTACAGCCATGCGTTTCCTTACCGCCTATTATGCTATCCGTCCTTCTGGCGAAAACGAAAGCGTGCTGTTGACCGGCTCTGAACGAATGAAACATCGCCCCATCGGGGTGTTGGCCGACGCCTTGAAAACCTTGGATGCGCAAGTCGAATATGCCGAAAACGAAGGTTTTCCGCCCCTACGCATCACACCGCAACCTTTGCAAGGCGGTTCGCTGACCATCGACGGCAGCATTTCGAGCCAATACATTTCGGCGCTGTTGATGATTGCCCCATGCATGCAACAGGGGTTGCGTTTGCAACTGACCGGAAAAATAGCGTCGAAGCCCTATATCGACATGACTTTGGCACTGATGAACCGCTATGGGGCAAAAGCCGCTTGGAATGGTACCACAATCGAGGTTGCCCATGGAGGGTACCGGCCTCGCGTATTTGAAGTGGAAAGCGACTGGTCTGCCGCCTCATACTGGTATCAGCTCTTGGCCTTATGTTCCGATGAAACGGCGTGGATCGAACTTCATGGATTGCAAAAGGACAGCCTGCAAGGCGACCATTGTGTAGCCGATTGGTTTGTGCCTCTGGGAGTGACGACCGAATATACCGCATCGGGCGTTGTGCTGCGCAAGACAAAATGTTCGGCAGCGCAGCTGGCACTCGATTTTACTTTGGCGCCCGATCTGGCACAAACCTTCGTGGTGACGTGTTGCCTGATGGGCATTCCGTTTGAGTTTACAGGGCTTGAGTCGCTCAAAATCAAGGAGACCGACCGCATTGCGGCGTTGCGTTGCGAATGCGCCAAATTGGGCTTTGTCTTGCAAGAGCCTTGCCATGGCTCGCTGACGTTTGACGGCAAGCGCGGCCCAATGGCGCCATGCGTTGTCATCGATACTTACAAGGACCACCGTATGGCGATGGCCTTTGCGCCGGTAGCTGTGACCGACGGTTGGGTGACAATCGCCGATCCTGCAGTGGTCAGCAAGTCGTATCCTGATTTCTGGAACGAATTCGAACGGACCGATGATTGATTTTTTTTGAAAAAAAACGCGCTTTTTGTAACTTTGCAGCGCAAAATTCGAAATAAAACGAAATATGAAAGACATGGAAACCCTTTCGGTGGCGATTGCCTGCGATCACGCCGGATATGAGATGAAGGAAGAACTCAAACGTGTGTTTGAAAGCCGCTTGTTTTCGCTCAAAGACTTCGGTACGTATTCGACCGACAGTATGGACTATCCCGATACGATTCATCCGATGGCGTCGGCCATCAACAAAGGCCAGTTTGATTTTGGTATTGCCATTTGCGGAACCGGCAACGGAGTCAGCATGACGGCCAACAAATATCCCAATGTGCGCGCTGCGCTTTGCTGGAAAGACGAAATCGCCAAACTGGCACGCCAGCACAACGATGCCAATATTTTGTCGATGCCCGCCCGCTTTATTTCGCAAGCCGAGGCCGAGCAGATGCTCGAAACCTTTTTGACGACCGATTTCGAAGGCGGCCGTCACATCCAGCGGGTCGATAAAATCTCAAAATTGCAGTAAAAGGTTTGTCGTTACGGCAACAATTGGCTGATGTCTTTGCCAAAGCGTTGCAGTTCGCGAACGACGGTCGAAGACAGCTCGCGCAACTCGGGATCGGCCAGCAGATAGACCGTTTCGATACCAAATAACGAAAAATTGACTTGGGCGATTTCGTTTTCGTAAGCCAAGTCCGCCTCATTCCGAATGCCTCGTATGATACACGAGGCATTTTTTTGTCTTACCAAATCGGCGGTCAGAGAGTCGTAGGCGATGACCTCGACGCGTGGGTTGTCGGCATAGAGATTGCGCAGGCGGGCAATGCGCTTCGTATTGTCGGCCGGGTCTTTCGCACTGTTTACCCCAATGGCGACAATGACCTTGTCAAACAGCTGCAGGGCACGGCGCACAATGTCGGCGTGCCCGACTGTAAACGGGTTGAACGATCCGGGAAACAGGGCGGTGCGTTGCATACGGTAGCGTGCTTATTGTTTGATGAAATCGGCGCGGTTGATACGGCCTTCGCGAACATCGCTGTTCCACGACAGATTCTTGTCGAGACCGCCAATCAGCCAGATACTTTTGTTCCATGTCACAGCGCCGTGCAGTTTGCGCGACAAATAGTCGTCGGGCAACCCCATGGTTGTGGAGGTGTCCCAGCTAAACCCTTGGTCAACCGAGTAATTAATCGTGTTGGCTGGCGACGAATCCCACAGACGGGTGCCTCCGAACAAGTAGATTTTTCCGAAATAACAAGTTGCCGCTGCCCATGCGCGTTTGCCGATGGTGAGCGACGTGCTGTTGCTGTTGGTTTTGGCCCAATAATCGCCTACACCATTTGCAGAGAACACTTCGCCGCTGTATTCCTCTGCATTGCGCACCGAGCCGCCGATAACGATGACGCGACCGTCGATCGTGACTTTTGATGCACCGGTGTAGGGCATTCCAGTCGGCAAGGCATCGGTCAGTTCGATGGCTTGCAGCGAGCCGTCGGTCAAAGCCAACATCACCGGAGTATCGCCCTCGTAGGCAAAAATACAGGGTTTCCCATTTAGAATACCGTAGATGTCGCAAACCTCCCAACTGCCAGTGCTGTAAGTGCCCTGCTGGCCGTCCAGTGTGACATAGAGCAGCGCATCGCGGCTGGTGGTAGTCATATAAACCGTGTCGTTCGAAAGTGTGGCGGTGGTCACATCCACGGTTGTGGCAATGTCTGCAACTGTAGTCCAGTTGTCGCCGTCAGCGGTTGACATTACGCGAGCCCCGTCAACTTTTTTGACAACCAGTATCAGATTTTCGCCAGCGAGCGCTTTAAACCCTTTGGGAGCAAAATCGAGAGGCAGGTCGCTGTGGCGTTTCCAAACGAACTTGTCTGGATCAACCTTGTGTTTTAACACCTTGACGGTGTACTCGTCGGTGTTCTTTCCGTCGCCAGACACGATGGTGAGAATGCGCGGATAGCTGAAGTCAAGCGAGTCGGTTTCGTTCCATACCTCACCGTCAACAGCAATCGAATAAGGCTTTTCGTAATAGGTGATAGAGGGGTACAAACGAGTCAGGTTTGAACCATAGGCGGCAGAGTCTTCGTTGAATATCAGATTGTTGTCGTTGTCGATGGTGAAGCTGACCGACTCAATGCCCGGGGCGTTGGCTGCTGCCCCGAAGGTAAAGCGTAAGATGCGTGTGTCGGTATTGTCGTTGTATTTGCTTTCGCAGGCGCTGAGCAGTAACAGGCCGGCTGCGGCCATCGTGGCGAAGATCCGCCTTGTATGGTGTAAAAAGTTTGGCATGCGTATTTTTAGTTTTGGGGCAAAAATAAAGAATTTTATCGAGAAAGAGGTTATAAAAAACCATAAAATCCCGTACCTTTGCACTACATACAATGCAACACGTCTATGGAAACCGCAAAGCTTTACCAGTATTTCGAACAGCACCCGGTGATTTGCACCGATACGCGCAACCCCATCAAGGATTCCCTGTTTTTTGCGATGAAAGGGGCCAATTTTAATGGCAACGCTTACGCCAAAAATGCCATTGAGCAAGGATGTGCCTACGCTTTTGTCGATGAGGCACAGTATGCCGACGGCGAGCGGATTCTGCTGGTCGATGATTGTCTCAAGGCGTTGCAGGATTTGGCACGGTATCACCGTCGTCGCCTGGGCACGCGCATTGTCGGCGTAACGGGGACCAATGGCAAAACCACGACCAAAGAGCTGCTGGCAACGGCATTAGGCGCTTCGTACGAAGTACTCTATACACAAGGCAACCTCAACAACCATTTGGGCGTGCCCCTAACGCTGCTCCGGCTCCGTCCGTCGCACCAGCTGGCGGTGATTGAAATGGGGGCCAACCATCCGGGCGAGATCAAGACGCTGGTCGATATCGTAGAGCCCGATTTTGGCTTGATAACCAATGTGGGCAAGGCACACCTTGAGGGCTTCGGCTCGTTCGAAGGCGTAAAAAAGACCAAAGGCGAATTGTACGATTTCTTGGCATCGAAGGGTTGTCGCGGATTTGTCAACGCCGACAGCGACGACTTGATGACGATGGCCCGCGAGCGGGGTTTGCAACTGATTCCTTACGGCGAGGCAGAAGGGAACTACGTGTCGGGTCGCGTCGAAAAGGCCGACCCGTATATCACGGTGTCGTGCACCTGCTTCGACGAAAAGGCGGTGATTCCTACGCAGCTGATCGGTACTTACAACCTGCCCAACGTGCTGGCGGCCGTGTGCGTGGCGCGTTATTTCGATGTGCCTTTGAAGAAGATCGCGGCGGCCTTGCAGGCCTATACTCCCTCCAACAACCGCTCGCAACTGACGCGTACCAAAAACAACACGCTGATTGTGGATGCCTACAATGCCAATCCGACCTCGATGGCTGCAGCCATTCATAATTTTGCGACCATCACGGCTACTGACAAGATGCTGATTTTGGGTGATATGGGCGAACTCGGAGCCGACAGCCCCGCCGAACACCGCAAAGTGCTGGACTTGCTGCGCCAAAACGGGTTTGATCAGGTGTGGCTGGTGGGCGCCAAATTTGCCGCCGAAGACCAGTCGTACCGCCATTTTGCTACGGTCAGCGACGTGCAGGCCGAGTTGCAGGCGCACCCAGTTCAGGGCAAGACCATTCTCATTAAGGGCTCGAACGCCCAAAAGCTGTTCACCCTGCCCGAATGGCTGTAGAGAGGTAGCGCTACATCTTTACCACACCCTTCCCCTCGTGTACAGACGTGGCACGCCGCGTCTGTACCTCTCTATTCTGATAAGTTAGAAATAAATCGGTACAAATAGCGAGATAATCAGGTTGTTGTAGCGCGGGTCGTACAACTGTTTGCGGTCTAATCCGACGTTGTAATATTCGTTTTTGTACCGGCCGATGAGGCCCCATTCGTAGGCTACGCGTACGCCGATGCTCTTGTAGGAGTAGCTGATACCCAGGTACCAGGTGATGTCAAATACCCGTTGGACATTGTCGTCCTCGCCGATACCGTAAAACTCGTATGCGCTGCTTTGTTTTTTGCCGTTTTCATCGACATAATGGAAGTCCACCTGGTCCAGAAAATAGAGCGCAAAGCGCGGGCCGGTGTGCAGACGCACATATTGTTTGTAGCCCACATTCAGGCCGAACACGGGCATCAGGTAAAACGGCATGGTCAATCGGAATCTGGAGGCGTAGTCATATTGGTCGCCGAATGATCTGGGCGTGCCGTAATCGCCATGGATCACATCATAGTAAAAGTCGTCCGTCTTGTATTTGCCGTAGGTAATGTCCATGCCAAAGCCCAAATCCAATCCAATCGGGCCCCATACGGGGATGATACCGCCCATCGAGAACATCCCGCCGTTGAGCGAAAACGGGGTCGTCCATGGAACACCTGCCCAGTCGTCTTCTTGGTGCGGGTTGGTGTAGGTCGGCCTTTGATAGCCGAATTCAAAATACATCGTCCCGCCGCAGTCAAACAAATCGGACGTGTTGTCTTTGTTGTTGAAAAGCGAATAGTTTTCGCTTTTGTCGTATAGTGTAAACGCCTCATTTTGCGAGGACTTTGGCTTGGACGCCGGCTCCGAATTGGCTGCCGGTTGCTGTTGTTGCGGTTGTGTCTTGGGTTGTTCTTGCTGTTTGGGCTGCGCGGTTGTCTGGGCCGGTTGCTGAGTTGTTCTCTGTGGCTCTACGGACGGTTGCGGCGCGGCGGTTTGCGTGTCCGTCTCTACTTTTTTGAGGCAGGCGGTGGCTACATAGCCCACTTGCCCTTGGTAATCGACAATGGCCCAGTCGCCGTTAACCACATAGACTTGCACCTCGCCTTTCGGGGCAATCTGTCCGATGACCTTGCCGTCGGCCGTAGGGGTGTCATAAACGCTGGCCGCGATGGGCAGCACCGAAACGTATTTGTCGAGGGCGAAAGCGCTTGCCGACATGCATAGCAGCAATCCTATAATGAACGAGATTCTTTTCATAATGGTATGCGTCTTAGAAGGTTATTCTTAAAGGATATAGAAGAATTTGCTGATCGTCAGCGTGTAGGAGTTTGTCGGCCGGCAGTTCTTGAACTTCAGCGTCCGGGTGCTTCCGTCGCGCACCACCGTAATCGTGCCGTAGTAGTCTTTCCCTCTGCTGATATGCCGTTTTTCGGAACAACGGATCGAAACGATCTTGTCTCCTTTCTGCAAACCGCTCCCGCGTACTACGTCCGACCGCTGGTCCACCCCACGCACCACATTCTGCATGTCGGCTACGATACCGAAGTTTACCAGCGAATACGATTCGTAGAACTTTTTGTTGTTCGGGGTTGCCGATTCGTAGTATTCCAAGGCCTTGCTGTCGAGCGGATGGCGCACATAGTCAACGGCTTGGCGGTACAAAGCGTCCACATTCGAGTCGGTGTTGTTGTGGTAGTTGTATTTCATTTGCCAAATCATCGGCAAAACGCGTTGTCCCTTACGGGCGGCTTCAAAAATCGACACTTCGAGGTAGGCGTCGGTGGT
>JAGACJ010000173.1 GCA_017614195.1 Paludibacteraceae bacterium | reverse complement strand
CACAATTATGAACGCACAAAATGTTGTTGAAAGCTTGAAAAAGCGTTTCCCGAACGAGCCGGAGTACATCCAGGCCGTTTCTGTTGTATTGAACTCTATCGAAGAAGAGTACAACAAACACCCTGAATTCGAAAAAGCCAATTTGATCGAGCGTCTTTGCATTCCCGATCGTATCTTCACCTTCCGTGTATCTTGGGTGGATGACAAAGGCAATGTTCAAACCAACATGGCTTACCGTGTACAACACAACATGGCTATCGGACCTTACAAAGGCGGTATCCGTTTCCACTCTTCGGTTAACCCCTCTATCCTGAAGTTCCTTGCTTTCGAGCAAACCTTCAAGAATGCTTTGACAACCTTGCCCATGGGTGGCGCCAAAGGTGGTTCAGACTTCTCGCCCCGTGGCAAATCGGCTAACGAAGTTATGCGCTTCTGCCAAGCCTACTTGCTCGAGTTGTGGCGTCACATCGGTCCTGACACCGACGTTCCCGCAGGTGACATCGGCGTAGGCGGTCGCGAAGTAGGTTACATGTTCGGTATGTATCGCAAATTGGCTCACGAATTCACCGGTACCTTCACTGGTAAAGGTTTGGAATTCGGCGGTTCTTTGATCCGTCCTGAGGCAACCGGTTACGGTAACGTTTACTTCCTGACTTCGATGCTGGCTACCCGCAACATCGAGCTCAAAGGCAAGAAAGTGTTGGTATCGGGTTCGGGTAACGTAGCCCAATACACCTGCGAAAAATTGCTCCAACTGGGTGCCACCCCGCTCACCTTGTCTGACTCGAACGGTTACATCTACGATCCGGACGGCATCACTCGCGAGAAACTCGACTATGTAATGGAGTTGAAGAACGTTCAACGCGGACGTATCAAAGAATATGCCGAGAAATACGGTTGCAAATACGTGGAAGGCGCTCGTCCCTGGGGCGAAAAAGCCGACATCGCCCTGCCTTCGGCTACCCAAAACGAAATCAATGCTGACGACGCCAAGAAATTGGTTGCCAACGGTGTCATCGCCGTATCGGAAGGCGCCAACATGCCTTGTACGCCGGAAGCCATCAAGATCTTCCAAGACGCCAAGATTCTCTACGCTCCGGGCAAAGCTGCCAACGCCGGTGGTGTTGCCACCTCGGGTCTGGAAATGAGCCAGAACTCGGAACGCTTGAGCTGGACGCGCGAAGAAGTGGACGCCAAGCTGAAAGGCATCATGGCCGACATCCACGCCAACTGCGTGAAATACGGCAAAGAAGCCGACGGTACCATCAACTATGTGAAGGGTGCCAACGTTGCCGGCTTCATGAAAGTGGCCAAAGCCATGATGGCTCAAGGTATCATCTAATTGTATTTTTGAATAACAGGACCCGTTGCACCATCCCCCGCATAGGGGGAATGGTGCAATGCGTTTAATAAAAAACTATGAACAAAATTATCAGTAAAGAACACTTTTCGGCCAATGTGGTGAAGCTCGTCATCGAGGCTCCCCTCATTGCGAAAGCACGTCGTGCCGGACATTTCGTCATTGTCCGTGTGGATAAAAACGGGGAACGCATCCCCTTGACCATCGCCGGTTCGGACATCGAAAAAGGCACCATCACCCTGGTGGTTCAAAAAATCGGTGTATCCTCGACCAAATTGTGCGCACTCAACGCCGGCGACTATGTCGAAGACGTAGTCGGCCCGCTGGGCAAAGCCACCCACATCGAAAAATTCGGAACCGTGGTCTGCGCCTGCGGTGTCGTGGGTACCGCCCCGATGCTTCCGATTGTCGAAGCCCTCAAAAAGGCTGGCAACAAAGTCATTTCGGTGTTGGCCGCCCGTACCAAAGACCTGGTCATCCTCGAAGAGCAGATGAGCCAATTTTCCGACGAAGTCATCGTCATGACCGACGACGGTTCGTACGGCACCAAAGGATTGGTAACCAACGGTGTTGAATCGGTGATCAACCGCGAAAAAGTGGATTTGTGTGTCACCATCGGCCCCGCCATCATGATGAAATTCGTTTCGCTTCTGACCAAGAAGTACAACGTACCGACCGTTGCCTCGCTGAACACCATCATGGTGGACGGCACCGGCATGTGCGGCGCCTGCCGTGTGAGCGTCGGCGACGAAACCAAGTTCGTTTGTGTGGACGGCCCGGAATTCGACGCCCACCAGATCAACTTCGACGAAATGATGATGCGCCTGGGCGCTTATCGCGAACAAGAACAGGCCGCTATGGCTGCCTATACGGCTAGTGTCAAATAATTGAAAGGAATCTGCAATTATGGAAAACTTAACTGATAGAAGCGCAGCTTGGCGCGACGAATTGCGCAAATCGATGCCTGCCAAAGACCGCATGGCCATCGAACGTGTCAAAATGAACGAGCTCGACGGTGAATACCGCAGCCACAACTCTGAAGAAGTAAACCAAGGCCTGACCAAAGAGCAAGCCCTGCTCGAGGCCAAACGCTGCCTCGACTGCGGCAAACCCGGATGTATGGAGGGTTGCCCGGTCAGCATCAACATCCCGGCCTTCATCAAAAACATCGAGCGCGGCGAATTCCTCAATGCCGCCAAGGTGCTGAAAATGACTTCGGCCCTGCCGGCCGTTTGCGGACGTGTCTGCCCGCAGGAGAAACAGTGCGAATCGCAATGTATCCACCTCAAGACCGGCAAAAAAGCCGTAGCCATCGGCTACCTCGAACGCTTTGCAGCCGACTACGAACGCGAAAGCGGTCAAATCTCGCTGCCCGAGCTGGCTCCCAAAAACGGCATCAAAGTGGCCGTCGTAGGTTCGGGCCCTGCCGGCCTTTCGTTTGCCGGCGACATGGCCAAGATGGGCTACGACGTGACTGTATTCGAGGCCTTGCACGAAATCGGCGGTGTGCTCAAGTACGGCATCCCCGAATTCCGTCTGCCCAACAAAATCGTGGACGTTGAAATCAACAACCTCGAAAAGATGGGCGTCAAATTTGTCAAAGACTGCATCGTAGGCAAAACCATCAGCTTCGACGACATCAAGGCCGAAGGCTTCAAAGGCATGTTTGTCGCTTCGGGTGCCGGTCTGCCCAACTTTATGAACATCAAGGGCGAAAACCTGATCGGCATCATGTCGTCGAACGAATACCTGACCCGCGTCAATCTGATGGGAGCCGCCAAAGACGAATTCGACACGCCGGTGCTCAAAGGCAAACGCGTGGCCGTTATCGGTGGTGGCAACACCGCCATGGACTCGGTGCGCACCGCCAAACGTCTGGGCGCCGAACTGGCCATGATCGTGTATCGCCGCGGCGAGGACGAAATGCCCGCCCGTGCCGAAGAGGTGAAACATGCCAAGGAAGAAGGCGTTGAATTCCGCACCTTGCACAACCCGATCGAATACATCGGCGACGAAAAAGGCCGCGTAAAACAAATGATTCTGCAAAAGATGGAATTGGGCGAACCCGACGCTTCGGGCCGTCGCAAACCGATAGCCATTCCGGGTGCCACCGAAACCATCGATGTGGATACCGTCATTGTCAGCGTGGGCGTATCGCCCAACCCCCTGATTCCGCGTTCGGTCGAAGGACTGGAAGTGTCGAAAAAGGGTACCATCGTCGTCAACGACTCGATGCAGAGCGCCATTCCGATGATTTTTGCCGGCGGCGACATTGTCCGCGGCGGAGCCACCGTAATTTTGGCCATGGGCGACGGTCGCAAGGCTGCAGCCGCCATGAACGACTATCTTAAAAAATAAAATATGGATAAAGTGAAAATAGCCATCGTAGGCTATGGCAATATTGGTAAATTCGCACTCGAAGCGGCACAGGCTTCGGACGACATGGAGCTCGTAGGCGTGGTTCGCCGTGCCGAATCGCTGTGCAACACCCCGCAAGAGTTGCAAAACATCCGTTGCGTGTCGTCGATCGACCAACTGGGCAAAGTGGACGTCGCCGTTATCTGCGGCCCGTCGCGCAGCGTGCCCGAAATCGCTCAAGACCTGCTGGCCAAAGGCATCGCCACGGTTGACAGTTTCGACATTCACACCGAAGTGTGGAACCTGCACTGCGCACTCGACAAAGTGGCCAAGGCACACAACACCGCCGCCATCTTGTCGGCCGGCTGGGACCCGGGCACCGATTCGGTAGTCCGCACCCTGCTGCAGGCGATGGCTCCCAAGGGCTTGACCTACACCAACTTCGGCCCTGGCATGAGCATGGGACACTCGGTGGTGGCCCGTTCGAAAGCCGGCGTGAAGAACGCCCTGTCGATGACCATCCCCGTAGGTACCGGCCTGCACCGCCGCATGGTGTACGTCGAATTGGAGAAAGGCGCTTCGCTCGAAGCGGTGACCAAAGCGATTAAGAGCGACGACTATTTCGCTCACGACGAAACGCACGTCATTGAGGTGCCCAGTGTGGATGCCGTACGCGACATGGGACACGGGGTATTGCTCGAACGCAAAGGCGTCAGCGGCAAAACGCAAAGCCAGCGTTTCAGCTTCTCGATGACCATCAACAATCCGGCGCTGACGGCCCAGATTCTGATTGCGTGCGCCCGTGCCGTGGTCAAACAGCGTCCGGGTGCCTACGTGCTGCCCGAAATCGCTCCGATGGACCTGCTCCCCGGCGACAAAGAGTCGCTCATCAAGAGCCTCGTCTAAGTGTTGGATTGCTCCGGCTAAATTTAAAAGTAACTCCTCCTTTCCGGGGAGTTACTTTTTTTTTGCAGAAACGAATATGACCAAATTTTTTTTTCCTAATAACTTTACATTTTTGTCAAATTTGGAGTAACTTTGCACCCCGAAAAATCAGATAAAATAAATCGTTTCATCCAAACCTTATAGACCAACCACAAGTGACACCCTATCAAACAAAAACCTGTTTCAGACTCTTGGCGGTTATGTTGTTCATTTTCAACTGTTTCACCAGCCAGGCAGTTACCTTTTCCGAAGCCGGCGCCAAGCTCGACCCGGTCAAATCCTACGCTCCGATCATGTACGCCCCGACTCCCAGCATCTGCCCGGTGTGCGGTTCGTCCGACATCGACACCAGCCTCGATCCGGCCGTCTGCAACGAATGCGGACACCCTATGGACAGCTCGTTGGGCGGCAATGTCCCCCTCGACGGCGGCGAATGGTTCGCCCTGCTCCTTTTGGCCGGAACCTGCGGCTACTATCATACCAAAACCAAAACGCTTAACCGATAAACCCACGACCCCATGAAAAAGATTATTGGAATTATCGTCATGACTTTGGCCAGCACCCTGATGTTCGCCATTGACCGGAGCACGCCTTCCGAGGCCACTTACAGTGCCTGCGGTGGAAAGAACTTTGTTTTGAGAACTTCCGAAATCTTCGCCACCGAATTGGCGGAGGTTGAAAATCTGGAAACTTACGAACAGGTATTGACTTACAACTGCTATATGGGTGGATACGGCGCCAGTGCATGCAACGAAAATTGCGACGGTTTCACCCAACACTACTGGAATATCGACAGCCCCGTAGAGTTGGTATATGGGGTTACATTAAGACTAATCAAGGATTATCAGACCAAGTATTTATTCGAAAAAAATATCACAGTCACCGTATATCCAGCCCCGAAATTGAACTTTGGAGCCAACCCCCTGTCCCGGTAATTCACCACTAAACTATCGCGCCATGAAGAAACACCTGATACTCCTGTTACTGGCCACCTCCACCTTGGTAGCCTTTGCCGACGACACGCAAATCAAAACGGGCTCGCAGGCCCAGGAATTAAACCCCTACAATAGCGGTGGCAAAACCATCGTGTACGACATCTATTCCGAGTATGGAGATGAAAACACCACCAAATCCCCCGTTGTATTAAACGCCGCGAGTGGCAACAGCAGCACCGTCCCCTATATTCGTTGGTACCGAGTTAACACCAACCTGAACAAAGACAATGCGACCAGCCATTCGTTCAGCACTGCCAACAACGCCAACGACCTGGTCACCTATCGGGCCAGCACTTGGATCAACAGCGCTACCAGCAACAACAGCCCCAGTAACCTCAACAAAGTGGCTTATACCCAAGTGTATGACTGTCACTCTATATTTCAAGAAAGTCACAATTACAAAATCACTCACGACTTAACAGTACCTAACGGAGCAGAATTCCACCTGATTCCCACCTACTATTACCGCACGGACAACTACACCTACTATTTGGGGTATGATGGATGGCTCATCAACTTTTTCTATTATTATCACCCTGAATCATGGACATACAAACGAGGCAACACGACTGTTGCCAACGAGCAAGCCTCTTGCATGTATTCTTCAACGGCCACAACTAATGGTACCTATACAGCGAGATGGAACCGCTCAAGCAGTTATAACGAGGCAGATTCATGGAAACT
>JAGACJ010000172.1 GCA_017614195.1 Paludibacteraceae bacterium | reverse complement strand
CTAGAATATATGCTGTCAACTTCAATTTCCCAATCTTTGTTGGTAAATCCAAATCTATAGATATGAAAATCATCAGGATCCTTGGCATCTAAGGTCAACATTTTATCTCCTTTAAATATGTAATAATGGCTATGAGTTTCTCCATAATTCTCAGGCCATTTCATATTAAAATAAACATACCACATTCCTTGAATGTCGTCACGTGTATGTTCTCCTCGCCCTTTAGGAGTTTCGTTTTCTGTGCAGAATGACAGAAAAGCACATGCTTGAAATAAAATTATAAAAAAAGTCTTTTTCATGGTTTTCGCTACGCCGAACGGGGGATAAAATGGACGTTATCTCGCTTGCAGGTCATTGTCGAGGATACGGTTCATGTATTGTTGCAACATGGCCTTGATGCGCCGTTCCATCATTTCGGCCCGCGGATGAGAATCCAGCAGGTTGTGATCCAAGTAAGTGTCGGATACGTAATTGTAAAGAGCAGTGCTTTGTGTTCCGTCGAACTGTAACAACAAACTATCTTGATACAGCTGCCATGAAGGACTCATAAAATTGAAGGCAAACGTTTCTGTCGCGGGAGTGTTGAATACATCGCATCCGAACGACAAATACGGAATCGTGTCGTTGAGATAGCCCAACACAGTGGGCATGATATCGGTTTGCTGCATGATGCGAATGGTGTCGATACCGCACAATTTTGGGTCGTTGGGGTGATAAAAAGCAATGGGTATCTCGTAGAATCCGCGTGGATTGATCGATGATGGCTGGCACAACTCATTGGTGTGATCGGCGGTGATTACAAACAGCGTGTTGTGGTACCATTCAGTGTTGCGCGCACGGTCAAAAAACTTGCGCATGGCATTGTCGGTGTAGGCTATGCAGCGGTGCATGGGACTCGGGCCTTCGGGGAAAACACCGTCATAGCGCTGTGGCAGGTTAAACGGGTGGTGCGAAGTGGTGGTGAAAATACCGCTTAAAAATGGTTGTGGCAGGGTGTCGAGGTGCTGTGCCATGTATTGCATAAACTCTTCGTCCCAGATACCCCAGGTCCCGTCAAACTGACTTTGGTCAGGATAGTCTTCCAAAGCAAAATATTCGTCAATTCCAAGAGTCTGCATAAACGAATGGATACCTAAGGTCGTCCGTGCCGAATTGTGGAAAAACGAGGTGCGGTAGCCGCGCTCTTTGAGCCGTAGGGGCAACGATCCGATGGATTGGGTGGCGTATGGCTGTGTCAGCTGCAAGTCGATGGCCATGGGAATGCCTGCAAGTACGGCAGGAACGGATTCTACCGAAATCTTGCCGTTGGCAAAACTTTGTTCGAACGTGTAACAATGCGCCAATAGAGAGTCGAGAAACGGAGTCCATCCGCTGCCGTTGCCGTAGGATTTGTTCTCGGGGTGAAAATAGCCGACAAACTCTTTCGAAAGCCCCTCAATCATGAAAATGACCACGTTGTCGTACCGGACGCTGTCGCCTGGTGGAGGAATAAAGACAGGCGTAAAGACTTGCTCGAGTTCGTTGTCTGAGTCAAAATAGTCCTTGCGTTCGGCCAATTGGTATCTGTTGTCAATCGTCCGGATAAGGCTGAAAGCCGTATTGGTTACAATGGCACGTTCGTTGGGACGACAATAAGCAGATGCGTCGTTGAGTCCAAGAGGTTGTCCTGTGACTTTCCATCCGCGGATTCCCCAGACACATACACCGACCATGCACAGGGCAATGATACTGTGTGTCAAGACATAGGTCCTGTCTGATTTTGCACCGTAAGTTTTCACAGGGCGGTACCCCCAGAACATACACGCTAATGAGGCGACAAAAAATACTGTCAGGTACCAGTAGTTGAACATGCTTTTCAGCAGAATGGGCACTACATGGCCGTCTCCGTCGAATTTTGTAAAGAAATTGCAGGTGGTACGCTGTAACGTGAAAGGAAAATAGGGAATGTCACAGCAACAGACAAACAGGCCGGCACCGGCACCAATAAGCAGTAACGCCTTGCTGATTTTCTGATAGGTCTTGTTGTCGCGAAAAGGGGTGGGAACAAAGGATAGTGTCAGATAAGGGACCGCCAGATAAAAAATCGCCGTGGTGTCGAACTTCAGTCCGTGCCAGCACAACGATGCCAGATCGGTGAGTTCTGTTGTAGGAAACCAATTGCGGTTGGCAAAGAAAAATAACAGACGGACAGCTGTGTATGCGACGAACACCATGGTGATGTTCCAGCAGACAGTAGCGAGTGGTTGAAGTTGTTTTAGCCAGTATTTCATAGTTGGTTTTCGTCGTCAAAAAAATCGTCGTCCCACAACGAGTTCTCCCAAAAATCGTCGAGGTCGCGGCGCTCTTTTTTTGTAGGACGCCCGAGCCCGGGGTCACGGTCTTTGAAACCCGACTGACGCAATTCGTTGAGTTTGGCGATTTCGTCAGCCGGGGTGATGTCGATCATGTATTCGCCCAGAAGTTTGGCTCCGAGGCGCCCTGTGGCCAGTTGCAGAATGCTGTACGAATAAGTGACCGGCGGCCGTTTAATCTGTACCACGGTGCCGATTGTAACGATGTACGAAGGTTTGACCTGTACGCCGCCGACCAAAATGCGGCCTTTTTTGCAGGCATCGGTAGCGATGCTGCGGGTTTTAAAGAACCGCATGGTCCATAACCATTTGTCGATGCGTTGCGAGGACATTGCAGACGGGTTATTTGTTGTTGTACTGGCACATGGTGCGTTCAATGCCGGCAAGGCAGAAACTGCGGATAATTTCGACAGCGGTATCGAGGCGTTGGGGCAGTAGAGCCTGTTGGTCTTCGGTAAAGTGGCCGAGAACAAAATCTATCTGTCCGCCTTTTGGGTAGTCGTTGCCCAAACCAAAACGCAACCGGGCATAGTTGTCGGTGCCGAGCAGCTCTTGGATGTTTCCCAGACCGTTGTGTCCGGCATTGCTGCCGCGCGCTTTTAGCCGCAGTGCGCCGAAGGGCAGGGCGAGGTCATCAACTAAGACCAGCAGGTGGTCGAGCTCAATTTGCTCTTGCTGCATCCAGTAGCGCACGGCGTTTCCGCTCAAGTTCATGTACGTGTTGGGCTTGAGCAGTACAAGCTGTTGGTTCTTGACGCGGCATTCGGCCACAGCTCCATACCGTTTGTCCGTAAAAACAATGTTGGACGCCTTGGCAAAGGCATCCAACATCATAAATCCAATGTTGTGTCGGGTGGCCTCGTATTCGGGGCCGATATTTCCCAATCCAACAATCAAAAATTTCGACATTCAGTCTTATTTTTCAGCGGCTGCGGCGGCACCACGGGCGGCGCGGGTCATCTTAACGCCAACAACCAACGTTTCTTTATTGTTTACGATTTGCAAGTTGGGGAACGAAAGCTCACCAGCCTTGATGGTTTTGCCCAATTCGAGGTTCTCAACATTGACAACCAGACATTCGGGAATATCTTTGCAAAGGGCTTTCACTTTCAGTTTGCGTACTTCCAAAACGAGTTTGCCACCGGCGCGTACACCTGCAGCCAAACCTTCGGTTTTGATGGGCACAGAGAATACAATGGGTTTCTTGGCGTCCACTTCGAGGAAGTCGATGTGGAGGATGTTGTCAGAAACCGGGTGATATTGGATGTCTTTCAAAACAGCCATGTGCTCTTTGCCGTCGATGGTCAATTTCACTTCGTAGATGGTCGGCGTGTAGATCAGTTTGCGTACATCAGCGGCTTTAACGGTAAAGTTGATGTTTTCTTTTCCACCATAGAGAACGCAAGGAATGTTCTCTTCGATACGGATGTTTTTGGCAGCTTTTCTGCCGAGGTCGTTGCGGACAACACCGCTCAATTCAAATGTTTTCATAAAATAGAAATTGTGTTACTCAAATTCGGGTCAATCGTTGTGCTTTTGGTGTTGGCGACCCGATTCCCATCACACTGTTTTTCAAAAGCGGTGCAAAGGTAGTGATTATTTGCCAATGTTACAAATAATTATGCGGGAAAAACTTGAATCGGTTATAGTTGTTCCAAATCAAAATACAACAGCCTGGTTTCTGCGCCTTCGTCTTCTTTCGATAATGGAGAAAAATGATGTTTGTAATAGAAATCCAGAGCATTGGCGTATGCGTCAACGGTTATGAATCTGCATCCCGCTTTACTGTCGTTTTTATATGATGCGACAATCATGTTGATAATGGTTGATCCAATGCCTTCTTTTTGAAATCTCGAATCGGTTGCAAGCCGGCAGATCTTTAAAGCAGGATAGCTTTTAAACATTTTTCCGTGGACAAAGTATTGCTTTCGGAATCGGTTGTAGGCTGAGTTACTTGGAAAATCTGTCAGGGATATCCTGTCATTTGCGAGACTGAAATATCCAATGACGGTTCCCTTTTCTTTTTCTTCAAGAATATAACTTGTTGCGAGTCTTACTTTGTAGTATAAAATGGCGTCAGTGGAGAGAAAATCGTTCAAGTCAGCGTCTCCGCAATCAAAACCATTCACTGTCGGAGACGATTCCAGTCTCCTTAACAGTATATTTTTGATGTCCATTAAAAAGAGCAGTTAACGCAACGGGCACGCAAAAGTTGGTAGTCTCTTTCAATAACTTCTTTTTGTTGTTTTGAAAGAGGAGTCGGATGTTGCATTCGCTTTTCGAAAAGGGAAGCTTCTTCGCCGAACAAAATTGGAGTTTCTTTTATTGGTCTTGCCATGTTACAATAGATTAATTGATTAAGATGTTGTTGCAAAGGTAGTGATTATTTGCCAATGTTACAAATAATTATGCGGGAATATTACGCGAGGCGCTGGCGTAGGAGGCGGACCTGGCGGGTAATCTGCTGCCGGGCAAAGTCGGGCCGAAGCGCCACGTCGGGTGGGGTGCCTTCGGGCGTGACGGCGATAATCTCCTGAAAATGAGGGTCGCTGGTCACCATAACCTTTCCGGCTAATGCGTAAACCGGCACCGAAGCGCGCAGGGCCACCTTCAGTGGAAGCTTGCCCGTGAGCGTCTGACGGTCGAAGCAACCTTCGCCGGTGAGGATGAGGTCTATTCCTAACCCGCAGATACGCTGTTCGAAACGCAATCGGTCGAGCACGAAATCTGCACCAGACAACAGTTGCCCGCCCAAATAGACGACAGCCCCTCCGATGCCTCCTGCTGCACCAGTTCCGGGTAGTTGCATCCGCTCTTTTCCATAACGTATTTCCAACGCGTCCATACGCCGCAGCACTTCGTCGCAGTTTTGGTCGTTCACGCCTTTTTGCGGACCGTAAAGCGCTGTCGCTTCGGCAAACCGGATATCGGTGTCGTAGCAGGCGGTCAGCGCAATTTTCCGGTCGTGCAGTAGCGTGCCAAGGGCCTCGACCATGCCGGCGCCACCGTCGTTGGTGGCGCTGCCACCCATGCCGAGAATGATTTCGCGGCATCCCCGACGTACGGCGTCGGCCATCAACAGCCCGGTGCCGTAGGAACTGGTTCTTAGCGGATCGAGTTCCGAAGGGTGGAGTAGCGTCAGCCCCGAGGCCGATGCCACGTCGATCACGGCGGTGGCGCCGTACACCCCGTATTGCGCCTCGATACAGCGTCCGAGCGGGTCTTGTGTCGGGGCAACGACCATTTGACCTCCTAAATTTTCGGTCAGAATCTTCGCAAAGCCCTCGCCGCCGTCCGACAGCGGCAGCACGAAACTATGGTCGTCGGGGAGGAGCCCGGCGGCGGCCGCTTCGCACACCTCTTTTGCCGAAAGGCAGCCCTTAAACGAATCGAAAGCGAGCAGTATGCGCATAACATCGGCAAATATACGGCTTTTTGAGTTTGAAATTTTCTGTTTTCAGACAAAAATTGCATCTTTGCAATAAGAAAATTGTGCGTTGTCATGAAACATCTTTTTCCAATAATATGTGTGGTGGAATGCTTGTCTGTTGGAGTGGGGTATGCCGAAACCGCCAATCAGTTTTTCGCTTCTGACGCGCTTACCGCCAATGCCAATGTGGGAGTGTTGGTGACCGATGTGAAAACGGGCGAGGTGATTGACGCGCTCGGCGAAAACCGTTTGTTGCCGACCGCTTCGACCATGAAGGTGCTGACTACTTGCACGGCGCTCGAACTGCTCGGCGAATCATATCAATGGAGCACGTTTGTCGAAACCGACGGCGCCATTGCCAATGGCGTGCTCGAGGGCAATATGTACCTCCGAGGCACGGGCGACCCGACCATCGAAAGCCGTAAATTGCCGACCGACGGATTCTTGCAGACTTGCGTGAGAAAGTTGCAATCGCTTGGAATACAAAAGATTAATGGATCTATCATCGCAGACATGTCGGCGTGGAACAACGACGAGGCGGTCAACCGCGGTTGGTTGTGGGAAGACATGGGCAATTACTACGCTCCCGGCATATTTCCGCTTTCGTATCAAGACAATACACTCGAGGTTACGCTGGCTTCGGGCGATTCGGGCACAATTGCCCGTGTGCTGGACGTGAAGCCAACAGTCGAGGACTTGCAAATTGATAGCAGGGTGCGTTGTACCCGGGTGTCGTACGACAATGCCTACGCGTTCGGACGCCCGATGGATCCGTATCGGGTGCTGACGGGCGAGATTCCTTCGAATCGCGGGCGTTTTGTGGTAAAGACCGATATGCCCGACCCCGGATTGGTGCTGGCCCAGCAGTTGAAAAAGCATTTGTCGGAGGCCGGAGTGGTGGTCGGTGGCGGAGTGGAAAGCCAACTCTCGGTTGCCGAGGATACTGTGTCGCGCAAGTGCTTGTGGGAGTATCGCTCGCCCGCTTTGAAAGAGGTGGTGGCCGTAACCAACCAAAAGTCAGACAATTTGTTTGCGGAGTCGGTCTTCAGGACTTTGGCGGCCGATCATCCCGGTTCGGGCAATGAGGCGCGTCGGCGGATGCTGTCTTGCTGGAGCGAGCGGGGAGTGGACCTGTCGCAGTCGATCCTGACCGATGGTTGCGGTTTGGCGCCGCAAAACGGTGTTTCGCCGCAAACCATGGTGCAGTTGTTGCAATATATGTACCGTTCGCCACATTTCGACGCATTTTTGGCTTCGCTACCGGTGTCGGGCAAGTCGGGTACTTTGCGGACTTTTCTTGAGAATACTCCGTTGGCAGGCAAGGTGTATGCCAAGTCGGGCACGATTGCGCACCTCAAGGCGTATGCCGGTTATATTTATTTGTCCGATAACCGTGTGTGGGCGTTTTCGGTTGTGGTAAACAACGCGGCTGGCTCCAATCGCGAGGTGCAGAAGTCGATTGAGAAATACTTGCTTGCGCTAACCAGTTACTGATTTTCTTTTTGATTGGCCAGCGGATTCCATCCCTG
>JAGACJ010000171.1 GCA_017614195.1 Paludibacteraceae bacterium | reverse complement strand
CTTGGCCGAGCTGTGTGTCTTTTTGATGAACAATTATGTAGGCGACGAAACAGTCAATGCCGGCACCGGAAAGGAACTTACTATCAAGGCGTTGACCGAGATTGTAGCCCGTGTGGTCGGGTACACCGGCGTTATCAAATGGGATACCTCCAAACCTAATGGCACGCCGCGCAAACTGCTCGATGTGTCTAAAGCCGCGGCGCTTGGCTGGCGCTACCATACCGAGCTCGAAGACGGCATCGCGCTGGCCTATCAGGATTTTTGTTCGTATATTTGTAGATAATTTTGAGATAACATGCAAGAGCAACAATGGACAACGGTCATCAAGCCGCAAGGACGTTTGTGGGAAATCGATTTTAAGGAAATCTGGCGTTACCGCGATCTGTGGGCGATGTACGTCAAACGCGACATTATCACGCAGTACAAGCAGACGATTCTCGGCCCGCTCTGGTTCTTCGTGCAACCGGCGCTCACGACGCTCATGTACATGATAGTCTTCGGCGGCATCGCCAAAATCCCGACCGACGGCCTGCCGCAACCACTGTTCTACTTGGCCGGCATCTGCGTCTGGCAGTATTTCGCCGACTGTCTCAACAAAACGTCTTCGACCTTTATCGCCAACCAAGGCGTATTCGGCAAGGTGTATTTCCCGCGACTCATCGCTCCGCTGGCCACCGTTACTAGCAATTTGGTCAAGTTGGGCATCCAGTTCCTGCTGTTCTTGATCGTCTATGTCTATTATTTGTGCTGCGGTATCGTGGTGTCACCGACCTGGACGCTGTGTCTGCTGCCTGTGCTGGTGGTCATGATTGCCGGCCTGGCCCTTGGTTTCGGCATCATTGTCAGCTCGCTGACCACCAAATACCGCGACCTCACGATTCTCTTTTCGTTCATCGTCCAATTGTGGATGTACGCGACCCCCGTCATTTACCCGCTTTCGTTCATTTCCAACGAAAAACTCCGTTTCATCATGACGCTCAACCCGGTAACGGGTATTATCGAGGCGTTCAAATACAGCGTTTTGGGCGTGGGTGAGTTCAGTTGGGGGCTGTTGGGCTACAGCTTCGGCTTTATGTGCGTGGTGCTTGCCATCGGCATTGTCATCTTCAACAAGGTGCAGCGCAGCTTTATGGATACGGTGTGATTTGTGCGTACGTGGCACGCCGCGTTTCTACACCCCCGGCCCCTCTCCACTGTGGAGAGGGGAGAAAATTGAAGATTTTTCTATGAACTTTTGAAGATTTTTTCTGGAAGAATTGAAGATTTTCTTGCTGACTTTTGAAGATTTTTCTTACTTTTGCAGTAAAGATTCATGTTCAGTATGATAAAGCGTATTCAAAATGATACTTTGTTGTCGCGTCTTAAAGAGCCACGACATACGATTCAGGTGGTTGCCGGTCCGCGTCAAGTTGGTAAGACAACGATGGTAAAACAAGTGCTTGACGAAATCCAACTTCCATTTTCATTTTTTAATGCCGATTCTGTTGATGCTGAAAACAATGGTTGGATCGCATCGAGATGGGCTGATGCCAGAGCTCAAATGCAATATCAGAAAGCAGCGGTGTTCTTGTTGGTGTTTGATGAGATCCATAAAATTTCGAATTGGAGCGAGCAAGTGAAGAAAGAATGGGACTACGATACGTTCCATGACATAAATATCAAGGTCGTATTGCTTGGTTCATCGCGTTTGTTATTGAAAAAAGGATTGACAGAATCTTTGGCCGGAAGATTTGAATTGGTACACATGGGGCATTGGTCGTATGCTGAGATGCACGAGGCATTTGGCTTTGACATTAACCAGTATATTTATTTTGGCGGATATCCGGGTAGTGCAGTGTATCTCCCAGATGAACTTCGTTGGCGTAAATATATGCGCGATTCTATCATTTCTCCGGCAATTGAAAAAGACGTGCTGCAAACAACCTACATTTACAAACCGGCATTGATGCAGCAGTTGTTTCATTTAGGCTGCGCCTATTCGGCAGAGTTGTTGTCGTACAACAAGATGATCGGTCAGTTACAGGAAGCAGGCAATGCCACCACTCTTGTCAATTATTTGAACGTGCTGGGCGAAAGCAAATTGCTGACCAGTTTGCAGAAATTTTCGGTCGATCAATCGCGCAAGTATCGTTCTATTCCAAAGTTACAAGTGTTTAACAACGCATTGCTAAGTGTGATGAGTGATGGAATTGACTACGAAAAGGCATATACTCATTCCTCGTTATGGGGACGATGGGTAGAGTCGGCCGTTGGATGTTATTTGCTTGAACAGGCAGACGAACTGGATTTCAAGCTGTATTATTGGCGCGAAAACAACGATGAAGTCGATTTCGTAATTGTTCGGGGCGAAAGCGTTGTGGCGATTGAAGTAAAGAGTGGAAGAAGGCAGTCAAACAATGGCTTGAGCATTTTCAATCAGAAGTATCATCCTCGATATTCGATGGTAGTCGGCGGTGACGCAATGCCTCTCGAACGTTTTTTTACTGGGAATTTGGTGAATTTGCTGTAATACCTCACCCCAGGCCCCTCTTCACCGAGGAGAGGGGTGTGTCAGCAAACTTATGGGCGATTGTTTCAACAATAGAATTCGGAAAACGGATTTTTTTTGTATTTTTGTGGGGTAGGAGACGAAAAATCACCCAATTTATTAAACTATAGACTACTGGCAAAAAACGCAGATATGAATACGGACATCCTTTCATACGAATCAATAGATTCCGCATACATCAATCTGTTTGCGGCACATATTCGGCACGACCGTGATTCCATAATCTCATGTTGTGCACATTGCCAAAATTTAGGTATTCCTCAATTCCATGAAAGGGCAAACTTGGAAGTGGAGAAGGATTATGCTTCTGTGGG
>JAGACJ010000170.1 GCA_017614195.1 Paludibacteraceae bacterium | reverse complement strand
TTTCTGGTTTTCTCCAACCACCATGATGTTGTCGATAAACGGCGAGCGTTGCATTTTCTCCTCAATCAGATACGGATTGATATATTTGCCCATCGAGGTCTTGAAAATGCTCTTTAAACGGCCTTTTACAATGACCAAGCCGTGTTTGTTGATTTCGCCGGTGTCGCCGGTGTGGAACCAACCGTCTTTGTCAATGACTTCTGCCGTCAGTTCGGGGGCTTTGTAGTAGCCTATCATGACATTGTGACCGCGACATTGGATTTCATTGGTTTCCGAATCGATTCTGACTTCTACGCCGGGCAATGGCAAACCGACGGTTCCGGCCGCGCGGGCGTACTTTCCGTTCCGGCTTACGGCAATGACTGGCGAAGTCTCGGTCAGTCCGTATCCTTCAAATATCTGCAAACCTATGCACGAGAAGAAGGATACCAAACGGGGTTGAATGGCTGCACCTCCCGAAACAATCCGATCCCAGTCGCCTCCAATGGCATCGCGCCATTTCGAGTAAATCAGTTTGTCGGCGACTTTCCATTTTGTTTCGTACCAGGCGGTGCGGTCGTCTATCTTGTACTTGTAGGCGAGGTTCATTGCCCAATAATAGATCTGACGCTGTACAAAGGGCAGTTTCTTGCCACTTTGGAACAGTTTGGTATGTATTTTTTCCAGAACGCGTGGCACACAGGTCATCATGTTCGGGTTATACTCCTTGATGTTTTCCGAAATCTTGCCCAAGTTGTCGGCATAATAGACACTCATGCCCAGATACTGGTACAGATAGACCATGAGCTTTTCGTAGGCATGGCACAACGGCAGAAAGCTTAGGGCGCGTTCGTTTTGCGGGCTGGGGATGTCTGCTACACCTTTCACCTGCATGACGATGTTGTTGTGCGAAAGCATGACACCTTTGGGTTGTCCGGTCGTTCCTGACGTATAAATCATGCACGCCACATCTGAAGGCTTGATGGAGGCCTTAATCTCTGCGATTTTCTCCAGATCAAGATTTTCTCTGCCAAGTTCGAGCAGTTGGGCGAAGTATTGGTGCCGACCACGGTCAACAAACGTGTAAATCTCTTTCAATGTCTTGACATTCGGCAAGATGTTCTCAATCTTGCGCAACAACTCTTCTCCTTCAGAGAACACGTATGTAATCTCTGCATGGTTGAGTATATAGTCGTAGTCGGATTCGCTGATAGTGGGGTAGATGGGTACGGGGATTGCTCCAATTTGCATGATACCCATGTCCAATACGTTATATTCGGGGCGGTTTGAACTGATGATAGCGATCTTGTCGCCTTTTTGAACACCTAATTTGAGCAGACCGGCACTAACCAAATTGCTTTGGTCGATGTACTCTTGCAAACTCAAACTAATCATTTTGCCGTCTTTCCGGCCGGCCAATGCCACAGGTTGATTCGGTTTAATCTCTTTGTAATGGTCGAGAATGTCGAATAATCTGGTAATTTCCATATAATTAACTGTTCTTTAAAGCTTCCGAACCGCTGACAATGTCGAGCAACTCATTGGTAATCACGTCTTGACGGGCGCGATTGTACAACTGGGTAATCGACTCGATCATTTTTTCAGCATTATCCGAAGCTACTTGCATGGCGGTTGTTCTGGCACCATGTTCTGCCGCGTTCGAATCGAGTAGAGCGGCGTAGAGACGCATTCGGACCACCAAAGGTACTAAATTGTTTACAAACGTTGTGCTGTCGGGTTCTGCAAAATACAATTTTTGTTTGACCTTTTTATCTTCAGTTTGACTTATTGGTAACATGGGCAGATAAAGCTCGTTTGTGGGCTCCTGCACGCCTGCGTTTTTGAAGTGGTTGTACAAAATGACCACTTCGTCAGTCCGCTTTTCCAAAAAGTCGTTGACCAGTTTTATGGCGATCTCTGATGCATCGTCGTAATTGGGTTTTTCGCTCAATTCGTTGTAGTCACCGATGATTTCAAATCCCAATTTTTTTGTTTGCTCACTGATTTTTTTGCCTATAGGAATAATCGAGAACTCCGTGATTCCCTGTGCGCGATAGCTTTCTAACGTTTTGTTCAACAGCTTGTTGATGTTTGAATTGAAAGTGCCGCACAAGCCGGTATTTGACGAAATGCACACAATCGTGACATGTTTGCGTTCGCGTTGTTCCGACAATGGCGAGCTGACCTGTTCGTCAATGGATGACGTGTATTCGACCAATACGTCGGTCAACTTGTTTTTGTAAGGCAAAAAACGGGCAATGCTATCCTCAGCCTTGTGTAGTTTCGCTGCCGAAACCATTTTCATGGCCGAAGTGATCTTTTTGGTCGAGCTGACCGATTTGATGCGTTCCCGTATTTCTTTCAGTGATGCCATAGGCGTTTTTTTTAGAGGTATTGGGCCACTAATGCTTCAGCTTCGTTGCGCAGCACTTTGACAGCATCGTCGGTCAATTGGCCGCTTTTGAGCACATCAAGCGTGTCGCGATGTTTTACTTCCATAATTTCGAGGAATTTCTTCTCGAATTCACGAATCTTGTCGGTCGGCACTTTGTTGAGCAAACCATTGGTACCGCAGTAGATAATGGCAATCTGTTGTTCTACGGTAAGTGGCGAATATTGGCCTTGTTTCAGAATTTCAACATTGCGCTCGCCTTTGTCCAATACCGATTGGGTAGCGGCGTCAATTTCGGCTCCGAACTTTGTAAACGCCTCCAACTCACGATATTGCGCTTGGTCTAACTTCAAAGTACCGGCCACCTTTTTCATGGACTTGATTTGGGCGTTACCACCCACACGCGATACCGAGATACCTACGTTGATGGCAGGCCGGACACCGGCATTGAACAAACCGGACTCCAAGAAAATCTGACCGTCTGTAATAGAAATAACATTGGTTGGAATGTATGCCGACACGTCGCCTGCCTTGGTCTCGATAATCGGCAGGGCTGTAATAGAGCCACCTCCTTTAACTTGATCTTTGATAGACTCGGGCAAATCGTTCATCTGGCGTGCAACATTGTCGTTGTTGATTATCTTGGCGGCACGTTCCAACAGACGCGAGTGCAGGTAGAAAATATCTCCAGGGTATGCCTCACGGCCTGGCGGACGACGCAGAATCAACGACACCTCACGATAAGCTACGGCCTGTTTCGACAAGTCATCGTAGATAATCAAGGCGTGACGGCCTGTGTCGCGGAAAAACTCTGCTATCGCTACGCCTGCGTAGGGGGCATAGAACTGCATGGCTGCAGGGTCTGACGCTGTTGCCGAAACCACAATCGTGTAGTCCATGGCGCCATGCTCTTCCAACGTTTGCACCAAGTTGGCGATGGTTGAGCCCTTTTGGCCGATACCTACGTAAATGCAATAGATGGGTTTTCCGTCTTTATAGTTCTGTTTCTGATTGATAATCGTGTCGATGGCGATGGCGGTCTTTCCTGTTTGACGGTCGCCGATAATCAACTCACGCTGGCCGCGGCCGATAGGAATCATGGCGTCAATGGCCTTCAAACCTGTTTGCAACGGCTCGTTTACCGGTTGGCGGAAGATAACACCGGGGGCTTTGCGCTCCAGTGGCATTTCGTAAGCCTTGCCTGTGATCGGTCCTTTGCCGTCGATCGGTTGTCCCAGCACGTTGATGACACGGCCGAGCATGCCTTCGCTCGCCATAATTGAGGCGATACGTTTGGTGCGCTTTACGGTGAACCCTTCTTTGATGTCATCGGTCGAACCCAACAGCACGACTCCGACATTGTCTTCCTCAAGGTTGAGCACAACACCCATGGTTCCGTTTTCGAACTCGACCAACTCATTTGATTGGACTTTGTTCAGACCGAATACGCGGGCAACGCCGTCGCTAACTTGTAATACTTTGCCGATTTCTTCAAATTCGAGCTTGTTTTTGAAGCCCTCGAGCTGCATTTGCAGCACACTTGATATTTCACTTGGTTTAATGTCCGGCATAACTATTTAATTTTGATAATTGTCCAACAATACTGGCGTCAAGTCTTTCGTCGTTGACGTCCAACACAAAGCCGCCGATTAGAGACTGGTCCGTCTTAGTGGTCAGTTCGACGGTGGCTCCATATCTTTTATTTACAAAATTCTCGATTTTCTGAATGGTGGCTTTGGGCAACTCGACGGCTGTCTTCAGTTCACCTTTCAGTAAGTTGTGCGCTTCGCGATATAACTTTTCGTACATCAGTGCAATCATGTGCATCGATTGCTCGCGCCGTTGTTCCACCACAAAATTGAAGAACGCGGTTGTCGATTTGCTTGCCTTGCGGTCTCCTAAGATAGCTTTGAGCAAGTCGGTCTTTTCCTGTTGCGACAGTCCCGGGGTCTCCAAGATTTCTTGGAGTAGGGGAGCCGCCTCAAAGGCCGCGTTGACAAGCTGCATTTCCTGATACACCTTGTCGGCTTCTCCGTTCTTTTCACCAAAACCTAAAAGCGCTTTGGCGTATCGGATGGATATTTTTCCACTGTTCATATTATGACAAAGAGTTGTCTTTTAATAATGTTTCGACATAGTCGCTTTGCGCTTTGCGGTCTTTGAGCTCGCGCAGCAGGATTTTTTCGGCCATTTGGACAGACAACTTTACCACCTCTTGGTTGAGTTCTGCGATGGCTGCCTCTTTCTCCTTGACGATTTGTTCGCGTGCCGAAGCAATGATTTTATCGGCTTCGCGGGTGGCTTCTGCCTTGGCGTCGTCAATCATTTTCTGATTGAGCGTCTTTGTCTCGCCCACCATTTTGATCTGCTCGGCTTCGGCAGAGGCAATGATGTCTTTGCCCTTCTGCTCCAATCCCGACAAGGTCTCGATCGCTTCTTCTGCTTTTTTGAGCGACTCTGCGATGTGCTCCTCGCGCTTTTGGAGTGAGTTGAGTATGATGGGCCATCCGAATTTTGCTAACACGGCAAATACGATGCCGAAAGCCAGCAACATCCAGACTACAAGTCCTGATTCAGGTAAAAACAAATCCATTGCTTACAGTTTTAAATCTGTACGCAAGTGGGCTCGCCACCAGCGTACAGATAGGTTTTACATTAAGATGACCAATACGCTGACGATAATGGCGAACAGTGTTACGCCTTCGATCAGAGCGGCTGCGATGATCATACTTGAACGAATGTCTCCGGCTGCTTCGGGCTGGCGTGAAATGGCTTCCATTGCGGACGAACCGATTTTACCGATACCAAAACCTGCACCGAGAATGGCAATGGCAGCGCCAATAGCTGCGCCAAATTGAGCTAAACCTTCGATAGCACCTAAAAGAATTGATCCTAACATACTGTAAAATTTAAATGAATACTCTATTTGATTGATAATTATTCTGTTTTAACGGGTACTTCCTCGTGTTCATGCTCTTCGTGCTGCGCCAGTCCTATAAAGATGGCCGACAGTATGGTGAACACATATGCTTGGATAAACGCAACCAAAAATTCGAGGCAGTACATGAATACAGAGAACGCTACCGACAATACTGCCGTGCCGCTTCCAACTTGTGTCGAGACAGCGGGGAAGGCTGCCGAGAAGATGAATATCAGCGAAATCAGCACCATGATGATGATGTGTCCTGCAAAAATGTTGGCAAAGAGACGGATCATCAGCGCAATGGGCTTGGTGAGTGTCGAGATGAACTCGATGATCTGCATAAGCGGTAAAACCGGCGTTTTTAAGAAAACGGGAACATCGGGCCAAAAAATGTCTTTCCAATAAGTTTTGGTGCCGAAGATGTTGGTGATGAAGTAGGTGAATAATGCCAGTACCATCGTTACGGCAAGGTTGCCGGTCAAGTTGGCGCCAAACGGAAAGATAGGAACCAATCCCATCAAGTTGTTGAGCAAGATGAAGAAAAATACCGTGAGCAGGTAGGGACTGAATTTTGCCGACTTGTCGCCCAATGCCGGACGGATGATGTCATCTTGCAAGTAGATGATGACGGCTTCCATCATGCTTTGTCCTTTATTGGGTACTCCGAGCGGGTTCTTTTTGTATGCGCGGGCCATCAATAGGAAAATGGTCAATAGAATGGCGCAAGAGAGCAGTAGCCCGAACACGTTTTTGGTAATTGACATATCGAACGGACGTACACGCTGGCCAGCGGCATTGAGCTCTACCACTTTCCCTTTGTAGTCACCACTTGTCGGAATAAAGAAACCTTTGTACTCATGTCCGTGTTCAAGTTTGGCCGATGAAAACGCAAACCAGCCGCGTTCGGCGCTGCGGACAATGACCAGAAGAGGAACAGCTATGGGTTTGCCGTTGATTTCGGTAATGTGATATTCGTAAGCGTCACCAACGTGGCCGAAAAGAAATTCTGCCGCGTTGAACCCTTCTGCCGTTTCGGACGCTTCAGCCGTTTCCGCCTCAGAAATGGCTTCCGAAGGCTCGGCGTAGAGCGGCGTCGTCATCAACAAGGTCGCCGACACAAGTGTTAGGAATGTTTTCAGACAATTCATATCCAATGATTATTCCGTTTCTGTATTTTGTTTCAACGCTTTGGCATAATCAATCACCAGCCACGACTCAAA
The DNA here is from genome assembly GCA_017614195.1 of Paludibacteraceae bacterium. GTDB lineage: Bacteria > Bacteroidota > Bacteroidia > Bacteroidales > Paludibacteraceae > Enterocola. The sequence continues at coordinate 881 of JAGACJ010000170.1, read as the reverse complement.
CACGAGTGTGGTGGCATATAGCGCTGCCAAACGTAAAAGTGCCTCGAGTTTCCCTGCCTGTTCCATATCTTCGGCAAAAAAGGTCAGATAGGCAATCAAACCGATAGCGATCAATAACTTGATCATTTTATAAGATCCAAAACGTTTTGAATCCAACTGCGAGTTGGTGTACAAAAGATCAAGCGACGAGACAAGCCCGATGATCAAAATCGCAAACATGGCGGAAATGGCGAACGCCACCATGGCATACGGATGACCGAGTGCACATTGGAATATGCCACCGAGCAGTAGTTCCGCAATGACAATCAGACCGATTCCTATTCCGTAGTATTTGCGTTTCATAGTTTATTGTTTCGTTTTATCCTCTTCGACACACACGTTGATTAAATTGTCGTGTACTTCGACAAAACCGCTCAAAATAGCAAATGATAACTTTTCATCTTCTTTTGCGGTTTGCAATTCGATATTGCCTTTTGTCAGCACCGATACAATGGGGGCGTGGTTCTGCAAAATCGAAAATTTGCCGACACTGCCGGGTAGTGACACACTAACGGCATCACCGTCATAAATCTTGCGGTCGGGCGAGATGATAGAAACTTGCATCACTTACTTTCTTTTAATAATTGTTCGCCTTTGGCAATGGCTTCGTCAATTGTGCCGACCAAGTTGAAGGCAGCCTCGGGATATTGGTCGCATTCTCCGTCCATAATCATGTTGAAACCGCGGATGGTCTCTTCGATGGGAACCATGACGCCTTTCAAGCCGGTAAATTGTTCGGCAACGTGGAAAGGCTGCGACAAGAAACGTTGTACGCGGCGGGCGCGGTGTACGGCAGTTTTGTCGGCGTCCGACAATTCTTCCATACCCAGAATGGCAATGAT
>JAGACJ010000169.1 GCA_017614195.1 Paludibacteraceae bacterium | reverse complement strand
AGGACCCTCTGATTAACAGTCAGATGCTCTAACCGACTGAGCTAAGGAAGAGTGTTTTGCTTCAAAAGCGATGCAAATTTACGGCGTTTTCTTGAGGTGTGCAAGTTTTTGAAATGTTTTTTTTCAAAAAACTTGCACTTTTTCGAATCAGTCTTTTTTCTCTTCGGGCGCAAATTCGGTTATCCCGCTTTGAATCAACAGATTGTACCACGAAATCAATTTTTTGATATCGCTGTTGCGAACGCGGTCACGGTCGAAGTCGGGCAGTGCTTTGGCCATAAAATCCTGCAATTGCTTGGCATCTGCGGTCTTGATGTCGATTTGCACTTGTTTGCCGCCTTCGTTGGCCTTAATGTTTTCAAACACCTGGTGCAAGGGAACCTCGTCGGTTTCAGAGTACATGGCAATGTCAGCCAAAGCGATTACTTTTTCGTTGCTGTAGGCTGGGCCGCGTTTACCGTCAATCAGCGACTCGACAATAATCATGCGTTGGTTGCCCGAAATCAATTTGTACAAACCTGGTTTGCCCGAAATGGCTAAAATTTTTTCCAACATGTTTTTATAATTTAGATATGAATGTTTTAGCGTGTTTAAAACGGATTGGTATTATTGTCGTCAGCAGTAAATTGTGGCGGGTTGTCATTTCCTCCCATCATCAGACTGCTGTCAAACTCCAATGGACCTCCAGCGCTTTGGTCGTTGTTGTCGAACTTGATCAAGTGCTTGATGAACTTCAGCTGAACGGTACCTACCGAACCGCTACGGTGCTTGGCGATGATGATTTCGGCAATGCCTTTGAGCGAATTGCCGTTTTCGTCCTGGTCGATATGATAATATTCCGGCCGGTGAATCAGCAGTACCATGTCGGCGTCTTGCTCGATTGAACCGGATTCGCGCAAGTCCGACAACTGCGGCCGTTTGTCAGAGCCGGTACGCGTTTCGACGCCACGGTTCAACTGGGCCAATGCAATGATAGGGATCTCCAATTCTTTTGCCAGTTGTTTGAGCGAGCGCGAAATCAAGGCAACTTCTTGTTCACGGTTGCCGTATCCCATGCCCGAGGCGGTCATCAGCTGCAAATAGTCGATAATAATGATATCGATGCCCTTTTCCGATTTCAGCCGGCGGGCCTTAGTGGTTAATTCGGAGATAGGCAGGCTCGAGGTGTCGTCTATGTAAATGTCGGCTTTGGTCAATTCGCTCGAACGGGCCATCAGTTGTTCCCATTCGTGATCGGCCAGGTTACCTCGTTTGATTTTTTCGCCTTCGATTTCAGAAATGTTGACCAACAAACGTTGAACCAATTCCGTACATGACATCTCGAGTGAGAATACAGCCACTTTCTTGCCGTAGCTAACCGCCATGTTCTTTGCCATCGACAGTACAAACGCTGTTTTACCCATTGCCGGACGGGCTGCAATAATGTTGAGGGTTGATTTTTGCCAGCCGTTGGTAATTTTGTCAATATCTGTGAATCCGGATGGAATTCCTGTCAAACCGCCTGATTTACCGGCTTTTTCAATTCGGCTCAGCACATCTTCGACGATGGTTCCGACCAAGGCGACGTCTTTTTTCACTTGGCGCTGTGACACGTCGAACAGTTTGCCTTCGGCCTGTTGCAGCACGTCGGCCACGTCCACCTGCTGTTCGTATGATTGTTGTATGATATCAGACGAAACGCGAATCAGTTCGCGGGCGATGTACTTTTTGGCGACAATGTGTGCGTGTTCTTCAATATGAGCCGACGATGAAACGCGCGAAGTCAGTTCTGTGATGTACGCGTAATCGCCTGCTTCCTCAAGTTTTCCCATGTTTTTGAGCTGTTCCACGACAGTAATCATATCAATGGGGCGGTGGTTCAGACCCAAATTTCGGATGGCTGTGTAAATCAGGTTGTGGCGCTCGTCATAAAAACATTCGGGCGTAAGTACGTCGCTGACTGCGTAATAGGCCTCTTTCTCAATCATGAGGGCTCCAAGAACGGCGCATTCGGCTTGTATATCGTGGGGAGGCAATTTGCCTTCAAATTCGACAGGCGAATTGCTTTTGTTTTTATTTTTGCGTTGGGTTCCTTTGACCGTTGTTTGGTTCTCTTCCATCTTGTTTTGCCTTTGGGAATGGCAAAATTACTCAATTTTATGTGATGACCGATTGTTGTGCCGCATGTTTTTTTGACAAGTTACAAACAATTGCCCAAGGCAAGGGGCGAAAAGAATGGCAGTTGGGGGATTTTGCTTATCTTTGTGAATCAAATCTGTTCATCTATGATTGTTTATCCTAACGCCAAAATCAATTTGGGATTGCACGTCGTTGGCAAGCGCCCCGACGGATACCATCTGCTCGAAACGGTTTTTTATCCGATTCCGTGGTGCGATGAACTGTCGGTCGAGCTTGCCGAAAGCCTGTCGTTCGAACAGGACGGCCTGTCGGTGGGGTGTGCTTCGGAGCAGAATTTAGTGATGAAGGCCTATCGCCTGTTGGCGGAGCGTTTTGCGCTGCCCCCGATGCGTATCGGACTCAGCAAGCGCATTCCTTTCGGCGCGGGGTTGGGAGGCGGGTCGTCCGATGCCGCGTTTACGCTCAAGGCGCTGAATGATTTGTGCAAGTTAGGTATTCCTGTAGCTGAGTTGGAGTCGTTGGCAGCCCGCCTCGGAGCCGACTGCGCGTTTTTCATCCGCAATCGAAGTGTGTTTGCCGGAGGTATCGGCACCGATTTCGAGACGATTGTATCGCCCGACCTGAAAGGGTGGCACTTGGTGCTCGTAAAGCCCGAATTCGGGGTTTCGACGGCCGAGGCGTACCGTCATGTGACGATTGGCAAGCCAGCTTTTGATTTGCATTGTTTGGCCGAAGTACCGATCGAATCGTGGCGCGAGGTGGTGACCAATGATTTTGAAGCGTCTGTTTTTCCGCAATATCCGTTGTTGGCTACGATCAAGCAGTCGTTGTACGATTGCGGGGCGGTGTATGCCGCCATGTCGGGCAGCGGTTCCACGATGTTCGGCCTTTTCAAGAATCTTCCGGATACCAAAATGCTGCATCCGTATGGTTTGGTACAGCATTTTGAGTTGTAGGTTTTTACGTAATTATTTTATTCGAACTTTT
>JAGACJ010000168.1 GCA_017614195.1 Paludibacteraceae bacterium | reverse complement strand
TCCACCACGCAAAGTTATCCTGACGCATGGCGTCCCAGTTATAGGTCGGAAATCCCCAGTTTTGTCCGACTTCGGAGAACGGATCAGGCGGAGCACCGGCCTGACGGTCAAGGTGGAAGAGTAACGGATCTGTCCAGGCTTCAACGCTTTCGCGGCTGATGCCGATAGGAATGTCGCCTTTTAAAATCAAGCCGATGGATTTCACATGACGGCTGGCTGCCGACAATTGTAAGTGTGCATGATATTGTATGAAAATGTGAAAATACAGCTGCTTGCGGATGGTGCTGTCGGCCAGCAGACTGTCAAGATTGCTGCGGTGATAGGCAGCATTCGACTCCCATTGGGTATAATCGGCGGTTTTGTATTGGTCGCGAAGCCAGCAGAAGGCAGCATACGGTATGAGCCAGTCATTGTCCTTTACAAATTTCTGGAAATCAGCGCTTTTTAAGGTTTCTGCGCCGTCTTGTCTGTAGATGGCCTTGAAATATTTCATTTTCAAGTTGAGCACCTTGCCGTAAAGCACATCCTCGGTGGCATTGAGTTCGGCGGCTTTCTGTTTGAAATCCTTCATTGCGGCATCGTCTTTCAATACACCGATTTTCAATGGGTTTACATAAATCGGGTGCAAGGCGGTTACCGAAATGGCTGTATAAGGGAATGCGTCTGCATTGCTATGGTTGCGCGTGGTATCGTTGATAGGCAAGGTTTGTATCACTTTCAGCCCCGCTTTTTTCGCCCAGTCAGCGAAGGCGGCTATGTCGGTGTATTCGCCAATGCCGAACGATTGTTTGCTGCGGAGAGAGAAGATGGGGATACTGATGCCGGCTGCCTTCCAATTGGGAATGGCATATCGGTAGTACTCATCGGTTTTGATATACAAATCGCCGTCGTGCAGGTAGGGGCGGAGACGTCGGTTCTCGCCAGTCTCCCATGAGATAACCGCATGTTTGTGCCGGTCATACATCACATATTTGTATTCAATTTCTTCGGGCAACCGACCGGCATCAATCGTTACAGACCAGATAGGAAAATCGTGGTCCGACAGAACAACGGCCTCACCCGTCTGCCAATTACCCAATTCGGGGATATTGCCGAGAATAGCGAAGCACAGATTGTCACCGATACGGGCGGCATTGAGCCGGAATTGCAGCGTGGTGGTGTATCCGGGTTGTGTTTTTTGCTTGTCTTTGACGGTATGTGACAAAAATCCTTTGGTGAATGTCTCTGAAAAGAAGATTTTTTCGTCGTCAGAGGCACGCCAACAGTCATCGAGGCGGCAAACCGACGAGCTGACACGTGTCAGGTCGACCTCGCGATCCGGACCCCATTCGTTCACTTGTACTCCTTCGGAGGTGCATACCAGATAGCGGTATTGGAATTTGCAACCCTTGTTGAGGTCAATTGTGGCGCGCCACCAGCCGTCGCCTTGATATTCCATTTGCAAGGCCTTGGACGCGATGCCGCCGCCTAACGGCCCGACAGATCCCGAAACGCAGAGCCATTGGCCCCAAACGGTGTTGTAGTTGATTGAAAATGTGACTGTCATATATTATTACTCTTTGGCGTATTGTTTGTCATATCTGATCATTTGCCCGACGTATCCCTCGGTGTAATCCACCTTGACGTCAGAGATGTGTCCTTGCGCATCGTATTCGAGCGTATAGACAGGATTGACGAAACCTTTGTAGGGGGCGATGTCCAGTTTTGCATAGCGGTCGAGCACTTCGCGGTGCAACGTGGGGTCAAGAGTGACACCGTATGTTTCGACCAACGCTTTGCCTGCCTCGTAATCGCCTTCCGACTTAATGCGTTGTATTTCGCCTAACAATTTTCCGAATAGTTTACGAAGTTGCTCATAATCACTGATTTGCAAATAGGTTTTTCCTGATTTTCGAATCAATCGGCAAGCCCCGGTCTTTTCGCCCTTCTCATATACCCAGCGGGCAATGAGTGCACGGTTGCGCATGTGTGCTTCCTCGTAGTTCTCACCAAACGGAATGCGTACCGATTGGGTCAACAGTCCCACCAACATTTGGTGGTAATAAGCGGCTTTGTAGGCGTCTTTATCGCCAAGTACGCCCAACTCGAGCATTTTCGGATCGGCCATGAAATAGAGCGCGAACAAATCGGCACGGGCCTCTTCGAGGGTGGCGCCGTATGCCTTTAGGGCATCCGGCGACACGCCGGGCAACAATTGCCCGGAACCGTGCCCGAGACACTCGTGCAAATCGGTATGCAGTACATCGGTCACAAACCCGTATTTTTCATATAGTTTGCGGTCGGCTTCGTTTTCGTAGAACTCTTCGTTGAAACCATTGCCCTGCGCGGCGATTTCGTAAGCCTCCATGATGTTTTCGATGGTCACGGATTTGGATCCGTATTCCTTGCGAATCCAGTTGGCGTTGGGTAGATTGATGCCGATGGGGGTGGCCGGGTAGCAGTCGCCGGCCAGCATGGCAGCGGTAATCACCTTGGCCGAAACCCCTTTGACCTCTTTCTTCCGGAAACGGTCGTCGATAGGCGAGTGGGCTTCGAACCATGCGGCCTCGTCGCTGATGGCTTTGGTGCGTTTGGTCGCTGCCTCGTTGCGGAAATTCACCATCGACTCCCAACTGCCTTTGAGTCCCAACGGGTCTCCGTAAGTCTCGATAAAACCGTTGACGAAATCGACTTGGCTGAGCGTATCGCGCACCCACAGAATCGAATATTCGTCGAACAGTTTCAGGTCACCGGTGCGGTAGTAGTCGATCAGACGCTCAATCACTTGTTTCTGTTGTTCGGTTTCGGCGAAGGAAAGTGCCTTGCGCAGATTCTCATTGATGGCTTTGATAGAATTGGAATACCAACCTTGTTCGCTCCAAACCTGCTCAATGAGTTGCCCCGACTGGTCTTTGGTCAAATGCGTGTTCAAACCGTACGAGATGGGTTCCTGGTCGCTTGGATCTGACATTTGGGCATAAAAATCTTCGACTTCGGCCTGTGTGACACTGCTGTAAAAGTTGTTGGCCGAAGCTGTAATCAAATCTTTGCCGTCGAGTTGTACGCGTTTGCTGTCAAACTCCGGGTCGAAGAGGACTTTTTCCCAAAGAGTTCGGTCGCCGGTGTAACCGATGTTGTCGAGCAAGGCGTTCCAATAGGTGGTGTCGAACTCGGGTTGCATTTTGACGGTCGAATAGTGGTGGTGGATACCATTGGCAAACCAAAACCGTTTGAGATATACTGTAAACGCTTCAAAATCAGGGGTGTCTCGTGGTCCGTCGTACTGTTCCCAAATTTGTGTCAGCAATCGGCGCAGTGGCAGATTATACCGATAGTTTTGGTCGAACAGGATGTCGCGGCCCGACAAGGCGGCTTCGCTGAGATAATAGACAAACAACTTTTGTTTGAGAGGCAGCTTTTCGAACCCCTCGACTGTGTAGCGCAGAACCTGAATGTCGGCAAAGCGGTCAACGATGTATTGGATATCTGTGTTCATTCTTGATTCTTTATATCGATGTCCGACACCAGTTTCCAAAGTTTTTTTTTTAATGAAACGACGGCATCGTAGGTAAAGTCAGGCCCATAGTAGGTGTAAACACCTTCGAATGCAGGTTCCGAGGGCGACAAATGGTCAAAGACAAAACGGTTGCCGGCAGGGTCGTATTCGATGTTCATGTTGGCTTTTGACGAATACTCGAATACGCAGCGATTTTGTGGTTTTGAGGTGATCAGAAAGACAGGTTCTCCCAATGTCAGGGAATTTCCGTCTATATCCAGCACGTCAATGACCTTTACCTTGGTAATGTCGGTGTACATTGAGTAACCAAGCAGAATGTACCGGTTTTTGTACGCGAAGGCATTATAATACAAACTTCCATACCAATCCTTCGCAGAATACATCCTTTTTTCTGATGGTTTTATTGCTGATTTTGTTGAAAGATGTTTTGTCAATAACTTGCTTTTCTTTTTCTGAACAAAAAATGCCTCGTAACCATAACTGCCATCGCTCAAACGGTAGTTCCACGAAAAGATGCGCAGCGTCAAATCATCGGAATAGACTTTACCCATATTCCATACATTGTCGAATCCGTAGTCAAAGCACGCCGCGTCGTTGGTGGCGGTGGCCATCAGCTCGCAAAGTTGTTCGTTGCAAGCGATAATGGCCGAATCGGAGTCGGCCGCGCGAAGCGCATCGAATGTTTGGCAGAGCGCAGTCTCGGTATCGTTCATGCCGGCCCAAGCAGGCAGCGCAAGTATGGTGACGGTCAAAATGATCAGCAGTGTTTTGTTCATATCAGTTGGTTGTTTTCTTATCATGAATAGACTTGTTTTAGCCATTGAAGTTTACCCAACCGTTTTAGCGTTCGGGTAATTTGCCGTTTATATTCGGGCATATACCAGAAGAAG
>JAGACJ010000167.1 GCA_017614195.1 Paludibacteraceae bacterium | reverse complement strand
GTTTTTCGCTTGGTTTGCGGGCGCACGGCACGCGTTCGAGCGTAATGGGATTCAGTCCGGTGTAATACATCTCCGATGACAGCGTCATGGGCGTTGGTGTAAAATCTTGCACTTGCTCGAGTTTGAAATGCATTCGTTTTGTTTTGACGGCGAGCGAGGCCATGTCGTCGATGGTGCAACCCGGGTGACTCGATATGAAATAGGGAATGAGCTGTTGGTTTAGACCTGCTTCGCGGTTGATACGTTCGAACTGACGTGCGAATTGCTCGAAACATTTGAACGACGGCTTGCGCATGAGTTTCAGCACGTTGTCTTCAGTATGTTCTGGGGCGACCTTTAGCCGTCCCGATACGTGTCGGGTGATAAGTTCCCGTGCATACGCCTCGTCGACAACCAGATCGTAGCGGATACCACTGCCTACGAAGCTTTTTTTGATGAACGGCAGTGCGTCAACCGTATGATATATGTCGATAAGCGGTGCGAAATTTGTGTTCAGATTGGGGCATAGCGCCGGGTGCAGGCAACTGGGACGGGGGCATTTGGCGCATTTGGCTGTGTCTTTGCCGGCAATGCGGTACATGTTGGCCGACGGACCGCCCAAATCGCTGATATAGCCTTTGAAATCGGGGTCTTCGGCGATGCGTTTGACTTCGCGGACAATCGATTCTTTGGAGCGTGAGGCGATAAATTTGCCCTGATGGGCCGAAATGGTGCAAAAGGAGCACCCGCCAAAACAGCCTCGGTGCATGGTAACCGAGTATTTGATCATGTCGAACGCGGGTATTTTCTTGCCTTTGTAGCGCGGGTGCGGCCTGCGGGTGAATGGCAAGTCGTAGATGGCATCCATCTCGGCGGTAGTCAGCAAGTCGAATGGAGGCTCGGCGACAACCATGCGGTTACCAACGGGCTGACCGATACGCGAATCGCTGTGCAGACGGTTCGACTCTCGTTCGAATTTGCCGAAGTTCTCGGCCTGTTTGTGTTTGGATTTGAGACATTCTTCGTGAGAATGCAATAAGATATCGACTGGTTGCGGGGGCACTAATCGTACGGTTTGCCGTACTTGCAGCCGCTCGAACGGTACGCCGTCGGTCAATTGGCGTGCAATGCTTTGCAAGGGCTTTTCGCCCATGCCGTAAATCAATAAGTCTGCACCGCTGTCAACCAGAATGCTGGGCATCAGGCAGTCATTCCAATAGTCGTAGTGGGTAAATCGACGTTGCGACGCTTCGATACCTCCGATGACCAGAGGTACTTGCGGGTACAACTCTTTCAAAATCCGACTATAGACGGTGACCACTCTGTCGGGACGCGCACCCGCACGTCCGTCGGGCGTATAGGCGTCGGACGAACGCAACCGTTTGGCGGCGGTGTAGTGGTTGACCATTGAGTCCATGGAACCGCCGGATATGGCGAAAAACAGACGGGGAATACCCATCTTTTTGAAGTCGCGCAAGTCGTCGCGCCAACCGGGCTGGGGCACCACCGCCACACGCAGTCCTTCCGCTTCGAGTACACGCGCCACCACGGCCGCCCCAAATGAAGGGTGGTCCACAAATGCATCGCCCGAAAACAAGACTACGTCAACATAGTCCCATCCAAGGGCGTCCATTTCTTTTTTGGTGGTCGGAAAAATCATTTCGACAAAATTTCTTTGTAGCGTTTCTGGTCGTTCAGTATTTCGATGCCCTTATTAATGACTTTGTCGTCAGGAATCATCGCCTCTATGCCACCTTGCGGATAATAGCGTTGGAGAATTGACGATGTCAGATACAAGGTCACGTATTTCCGGTTGATGTCCAATTCGGTCGCCAAATCCGGTTTCAGCGATTCTCGTAATGCTTCGATGTCGGCGGCCGCCTTTGTTGTGTAGCGGTTTTCGTATTTCAAAATTTCGACAATGCCGTCAATGTATTCTTCGGCATCCGAGGTGTAGGGAATGTTTTTGCCCAATACAAACTGCTTGAAGTCTGCGTAGTCGTTGTCATCGAATACGAATTTGTTGGCGGGGGCGACATTGTCGTGTTTCAGACAGTATTCGTTTACATAGTCGAAAAAGAGGAAATGTTCGAACAGGTATTCCAAAATCACGGTCGAAACGGTGTCGTTCTTCACCTCAATGTCGGGCGAGATTCCGCGTCCGTCGCGTACAACGCGTCCTTTTCTAGTCTTGAATTCGCTCGTCAGGCTGTCTGGTATCTGACCGTTTTTGGATTGGTCTGCCGCATAGTAGTTTAATGCTTGTATACAGCGTCCGCTCGGAATGTAATATTTTGAGGTGGTGACCTTTAGCTGACCGTCGTAGGGCAGTGGATAAGTGGCTTGCACCAATCCTTTTCCAAAGGTTCTTGTACCCACAATTACCGCACGGTCAAGGTCTTGCAAGGCTCCAGATACAATTTCGGAGGCCGAAGCGCTATCGTCGTTCACCAATACCACCAACGGCAACGCCAGATATTCGGGCATGGATGCCGTTTTATAGACACGGTCAATTTTATTGCCTTTTTCGCGTGTGGTCACCACGGTTTCGCCTTTGGGCAAAAACAAGTTGGCAATGTTGATTGACTCGGTAATCAAACCGCCGGGATTGTCGCGCAGGTCCAATATCAGGTTTCTCATGCCTTGCGCTTGCAGTTGTTTCAACGCGGTTTTCAGTTCTGTCGCAGAGTTTTCGGTAAACGATTTCAGTTTGACGTAAGCCACCCCTTCACTAATCATGCCTGCGTATTCGACAGATGAAATGTGAATGTGTTCACGCGTCAGTTCTATTGTCGTGCTTTTTTTCGAACCATAGCGCAAATATTTGATTTTGACGTTGGTACCCGGAGTCCCTCGCAAAATAGAAGACACTTCTTCCACATCTTTTCCTTTGGTCGATTTACCGTCGAGTTCCAGAATGCAGTCGCCAGCCTTAAGGCCTTCGCGCTTGGACGGGGTATCCTCATACACATGCTCGATGACAATCTGGTCGCCGTGTTTGGAGATAATGGCACCAACACCCGCGTAACCACCGGTTGTCATGTATTTAAAATCGTTTCCCTCTTCTGCCGAAATGTAGTTGGTGTAGGGGTCGAGCGTCTTGAGCATGCCGTTGATGCCGGCGCGCACGATCTTGTCTACCGGAATGGAATCCACGTAGTGCAGTTGCAGTTCCTTGACGATGGAGTTGAACAAGTCGAGGTTTTTGGCGACGGCGAAGTAGGTGTCTTCTTTGGCCGACAGGCATTGCGTGCACAAGGCAATGCAAAGCAAGGTGAGTATGCGATGTTTCATAAGCACAAATATAGGCAATATCTATGATATTTGTACTTTCCAGCCGCTTAAAATCCCGTCGTGTGGATAAGTTTTACCTACTTGATTCGTTTGGCGGTTACGGCGGCAAGAAGGGCGGCGAGGGACAGGGTCGATATCCAGAAAACAATCCGCTGGGCTTTACCGACTGTGGGCAACGGGTCTGTGAATGTGGCTAGGGAAAATAACAGGCACGACAACGCAATGGTCATGACAAAGACCAACGGAACCCAGAATGCGGTTTTGAAGCGTCGGTCGCGGGTTTCTTTTTTGCCGATGAACGACACAATCACCGCAATGACGGCGATGGCTGCCACCAATGCCAAGCATCCGTACAAGAAAAACAACAATCCGACAGCGTAAAACATGATTTGTGTCAAATATCGACCAAAAAAAGCGGACAAACTACCGAGTGATAATTTGTCCGCTAGAGCTCTCCCTCTTGGACTTGAACCAAGGACCCTCTGATTAACAG
>JAGACJ010000166.1 GCA_017614195.1 Paludibacteraceae bacterium | reverse complement strand
TCCGCATCGCAGAAAGTCAAGTATTGCGGGCAAATTTCGGCTGTTATCTTCTTATCGACCAAAGGCTTGTCTTCGAGAAGTGCCAGTTCCTTGGCAGTACTTAGGTGCATGATGTGCAGGCGCGCGCCGGTCATACGGGCCAGGTTCACCAGTTTGGACGAAGCGTCGAAGCAGGCTTGTTCCGAACGAATACGGCTATGGCACGAAACGGGGACCAACTCACCGTATTCTTGTTTGCACTGCGCCAGATTGCGCTCAATAACAGCATTGTCTTCGGCATGCACCGCTATGAGCGCCGGCGTTTCCTTGAACAACCGTTTGAGGCGCTCGGGGTCATCGACCTGCATCCCGCCCGTCGAGGCTCCCAAAAAAAGTTTGACACCACAAATGCCGCTGTAGTCCGCACGGCTCAATTCGTCCTGATTGTCGGCGGTAACGCCGAGATAAAATCCGTAGTTGCAATGCGATTTGACCGAAGCCATTGCTTTTTTGTCCTCAACATCGGCAATCGAAACAGTTTGGGGCTTGGTATTGGGCATGTCCAGTACCGAGGTCACACCACCTGCCACCGCCGCACGGCTTTCGGATTCAAAATCTCCTTTTTCTGGGAAACCCGGATCACGGAAATGCACATGGTCGTCAATCAAACCCGGCATCAACCAACAGTCATCGCCGTCAATTATCGTACTGTTGTCCAATATATTTTGGGGTACATCGTCGCGAAAAATCGCATCGATTTTATCGTCTTTAACACACACCGAGGCCTTATAGATACGGCCTTCGTTGACCACATGGGCCTTATGAATCAAATACATAATGAACTGAGGTTAGGATTTCTGGGGATACTTGCGAAACAACGACTGCCACTTGAGGCGCAACACGCCCAAAAAGGCCTCGCCAAAGATACCACCACTCATTTTGGAGGTACCTAACTCGCGGTTAATAAAGATAATGGGAACTTCTTTGATGGTAAACCCACACTTGTATGCAGTGAATTTCATTTCAATTTGGAAGGCGTAACCGACAAACTTGATTTTGTCGAGTTCGATGGTTTCAAGCACCTGACGACGATAGCACTTGAAACCGGCGGTCGTATCGGCTACAGGCAGTCCGGTAACGATGCGTACATATTTGGAGGCAAAATACGACATCAGCACACGCCCCATCGGCCAATTGACCACATTGACGCCCGACACATAACGAGAGCCGATTGCCACATCCGCACCTTCTTCGGCGCAAGCCTTGTACAAGCGTAACAAATCTTTCGGATTGTGTGAAAAGTCGGCATCCATCTCAAAAACGTAGCCGTACTCGCGCTGGAGCGCCCAATCGAAACCTGCGAGATATGCACGTCCCAACCCCTGTTTACCCGACCGCTCGAGCAAATGCAACCGGTTGGAGAACTCTCCTTGCAAACATTTCACAATTGAGGCTGTCCCGTCGGGGCTGCCATCGTCAATTACCAAAATATCGAAATCGTGTTCCAACCCGAAAACCGCCCGAATAATATTCTCTATATTTTCCTTTTCGTTATAGGTCGGGATCAAGACTAAACTATCGCTCATAAAATTTCATTTTCGAATTGTAAAGATACTGAAAATTTTGAATGAACGGATGTCGGACGGGGATTTTTCATTCAAACTAAAACGACACCATGCAGTCATTGATGTATTGCTGCACCTTGTCGAGCGATTCGATGGCGGCTTTGAGATAATATTCGACATCGGCCGGGTCGGAACCGTAATAGGCAGCCTTGCCGAACTCGTTGCCTGAATCGGCCTCGCCTTGCGCCAAATTGCAGCCGCATGACCCGCAATACCCTACCGCATCGTCGGCGGCCTCCGAACCTTTTTCCAAATAATAATGTTTGTTATCGGCATTCTTTTCGACTAGCGCCCGACGGAAATAGTCGGCGGCAGTAGCCGCTGAATTCAACGCTTGAGAACAATACATTGTGTTACCAGCCCACAATAGGCACGGCAACAACGCCGTCACTGCAAGTAAAAATGGCCTTTTCATAGCGCGTGTGATTTTATTATAGGCAAATATACATTTTTTCTCAGAAAAAAGCAATAAAAGTTTCGTTTGCATACAACCGGCAAAATAATTACTTTTGCAGTGCATTCGCACGACTACACTTGCGCATGAACTTACAGGAATTTGCAGAAATAGCCAAAAGACATCCGCATTACCCGGAAATCACCAAATGGGTACAATCCAGGCAAACTTCAATCCTCTTGAAAGGCCTCGACGGATCGGCGGCACCGCTCTTGCTACACACAGCTCAGAAGTCGCAAGGACGGTCAGCTGTATATGTTTTGCACGACCAAGAGGAAGCCGGCTATTTTTACAACGATTTGTTAGGAATCTCCCCGACACAAAAGGTCTATTACCTTCCCTCATCGTACAAAAAACGAGTAGTTGAGGGGCAACCCAAGGACGCACCTAACCAAGTGTTGCGCACCGAAGCGTTGTCGAGCATTGGCAACACAGAGGGCTGGACCATCGTCACCTATCCCGAAGCACTGTCGGAACGCGTCGTGGACCAAAGTTTGCTGACAAAAGAAACCTTACACTTGCGACAAGGCGAGAAAACCGATCTGCAATTTGTTACCGAGATGCTGGAACAATACGGTTTTACGCAGACGGACTTCGTATATGAGCCGGGACAATTCGCCGTCCGCGGCAGCATCATCGACGTGTTCTCGTATTCGAGCAACCTGCCCTATCGCATTGACTTTTGGGGAGACGAAATCGACTCATTGCGTTCTTTTGACATCGAGAACCAACTGTCAATCGAATCGCTCGACAATGTGACCATCGTTTCCAACATCATCCACACCGAAAATACCGGAAAAGAGGAAAGCGTTTTCAGTTTTTTCCCAAAGGGAACGCTGCTTATGGTATGCGACGGCGAATTTATCCACGACCGCATAGCCGATATCTGGACCGCCAACGGGCAACACCCTCATTTTTTGAATCCAGAGGACTTCGCCAAGGCCATGGCGGAATACAGCGTGGCGGAATGGGGACATCACCCGCTCCGCACCATTCGCAAGCACCTTGATTTCGACGAAGAGGCACAACCATTGTTCCATAAAAACTTCGATTGGGTGGCCGAAGATTTCGAAAAACGACATGCAGCTGGCTACGAGGTATATGTTTGCAGCGACAATCCGAAACAAATCGACCGCCTCACCGACATTTTCGCCGAAAGGCCGGAACAAGTGACTTTCAAACCTATTTTAGGTATATTGCACGAAGGCTTTATCGACCATGACTTGCAAATCTGCGTCTATACCGACCACCAAATTTTCGATCGCTTCCAGAAATATCAGTTGCGTTCGGCCAAAGCGCGCGCTGGCAAAGTCGTATTGTCGCTCAAAGAGTTGATGCAGTTCAGCATCGGCGACTACATCGTACATAGCGACCACGGGGTGGGCCGGTTCGGAGGATTGGTCAAAATGGATGTAGGAGGGAAGACGCAGGAGATGATCAAACTCATATACCGCGACAACGACATGTTGTTTGTCAACATCCACTCACTCCACCGCATTTCGAAATACAAAAGCAAGGATGCGACTCCGCCATCGCTCAACAAATTGGGCACGGCGGCTTGGAGCAACCTGAAAGAGCGCACCAAGAAAAAAGTCAAGGACATAGCTCGCGAACTCATCGCCTTGTATGCAAGGAGACGAAAGGAAAAAGGATTTGCGTTTTCGCCCGACAGTTATTTGCAGCAAGAGTTGGAATCTTCGTTTATATACGAAGACACGCCCGACCAAAGCAAAGCCACCACCGCCATCAAAGCCGACATGGAGAGCGAACGTCCGATGGACCGTCTTATCTGCGGCGATGTGGGTTTTGGCAAAACCGAAGTAGCCATGCGCGCAGCGTTCAAGGCCGTCACCGACAGCAAACAAGTCGCCGTGTTGGTTCCCACCACCGTATTGGCCTTCCAACATTACAAGAGTTTTTCGAGACGACTGAAACGGTTTCCCTGCAAAATCGATTATTTGAGCCGTGCACGCACAGCCGCCGACACCAAACGCATCAAAGAGGAATTAGCCAACGGCCAGATTGACATCCTCATCGGCACGCACAAATTATTATCCAAAGATATAAAATTCAAAGATTTAGGGTTACTAATCATCGACGAAGAGCAAAAATTCGGTGTCAGTGCCAAAGAAAAACTCAAACAAATGCGTGTCAATGTCGACACACTGACACTAACCGCCACCCCTATTCCGAGAACTTTGCAATTTTCGCTGATGGGTGCCCGCGACTTGTCGGTCATCGCCACCCCTCCGCCCAACCGCTATCCCGTACAAACAGAGCTCATCGGACTCGACGGCGACACCATCAAGGAAGCCATAGAATACGAATTGAGCCGCGGAGGTCAGGTGTTTTTTGTCAATAACCGCATCAGCAACCTGCCAGAATTGGAGCTGTTTTTGCACAAGCTGGTGCCAAAAGCCCGCATTGCCGTCGGGCACGGGCAGATGGACAGCGACAAATTGGAGGAGATTATCCTCAATTTTATCAACGGTGAATACGACATTCTGCTGGCCACCTCGATTATCGAATCGGGCATTGACATTCCCAATGTCAACACCATGTTCATCAACAATGCACAAAACTTTGGCTTGAGCGACCTGCACCAATTACGCGGACGCGTAGGCCGTACCAATAAAAAAGCATTTTGCTATCTGATCTCCCCTCCCATGGCGTCACTACCCAATGACGCCCGCCGGCGTCTGCAAGCCATCGAAAACTTCGCTGATTTGGGCAGCGGCATCCACATTGCCATGCAAGACCTAGACATTCGAGGTGCCGGTAACATTTTGGGAGGCGAGCAAAGCGGTTTCATCACAGACCTTGGCTACGAAACCTACCACCGCATCCTCGACGAGGCCATCCATGAACTGAAGCACGAAGACTTTGCCGATGTCTTTGCCGAGGAGAACCGAGCCGAAGAAGCGGAACTCGCCAAAGATTGTGTCTTCGAATCTGATTTGGAGATGATGATTCCGTCGGATTATGTCGAAAGCGTATCGGAGCGAATGGACTTGTACCGCCGTTTGGACGGAATCAAGACAGAAGAGGAACTGGACCGTTTCGTAAAAGAACTAACCGACCGCTTCGGCAACATTCCACCGATGGCAGAATCGCTGATTACCGTCGTACGTTTGCGCCGGCTCTGCCAACAAATCGGCATTGAAAAATTGTCGATCAAGCACAACCGCATGACCGCACAATTTATCGGATCAGAAAGTTCCCCTTATTATCAGTCCGAGACTTTCGGTCGCATCTTGAACTATTTTGCACAACTGGACAAAAGAGCCAACTTTGTACCGCAAAACGGAAAATTGTCACTGATTGTTCAAAATGTAGAGGATGTGCAAGCTGCTTGCAACCTATTGACAGAAGCCGTGGCGTAAGGGCATAAAAAAACCGTATCGCCATTTATGATCCAAACTCGAATAAAAGTAGGATTTGAGGCCCCGGTTATCTTTGTAATCCGCCCGAAAGACCGAAGTCAATAGCGGCACGCCATTGAAACACCGAAGTTGCTCGGTAGTAGATTAAATGTTAAGTTTCCCAAAATGTGCGATACGGTACTTCAAAGATAACTGCTTTTGGCGAAAAATGCAAATCTTTTAGTCGTTTTCCGCGTAAAAAAAACTTATATCACTCATTCTGAGGAGGGAACCATTTTGTGATTTTCACCTAAAAAAATAGAGGTTCCATTATCACGATATGCATAAAAAAGCGTACCTTTGCGCCCGAAAAAACTTACCTTTATGCAGTGGCTCATAGACCTTTTCACGAATGAATCTGTTGGACGTACGCTTCTTCTTTACTCTCTCATCATTTCGCTCGGCGTATTGATGGGCAAAATCAAAATCGGAGGTATTTCGCTCGGTGTAACCCTTGTCTTGTTTGTTGGTATCCTTGTAGGACATTTCGGTTTTTCGGTAAACCCGACTGTTTTGGGATTCATCAAAGAATTCGGCTTGATTCTGTTTGTCTATTCCATCGGTTTGCAAGTTGGTCCGGGTTTCTTCGCTTCGTTTAAGGAAGGCGGTTTGAAATTGAATCTGTTAGCCTGCGGACTCATTCTGCTAAACATCTGCGTTGCCATAGGCTTGTATTATATTTTGGGAGGTAAAGTCAGTCTTCCCATGATGACCGGCATTTTATCGGGAGCGGTAACCAACACCCCCGGACTCGGTGCCGCCGAAGAAGCCTTGCGCCAAATCAACTACAACGGCGACCCCATCGGTTTGGGCTATGCGGTGGCCTACCCCATGGGTGTAATCGGTATCATAGGCACCATGATTGGCCTGCGGTATTTGGGACGCATCAAATTAGAGCAAGAAGAAAAGAAATTAGCCGAGAAATCCGTTGTCGAAACAGAAAAGCCCGAACGTCTGACACTCAAAGTCACCAACCGCGCGCTTAACGGCAAAACCATCGCCGAATGCCAACAACTGACCAAGCGCGAGTTTGTGGTATCTCGCATGTACACCAACGAGGAGTTTATCATTCCATCGGCAGAGACACTGATTCAAACGGGCGACACCATGCTCATCATCGCATCGTTGGCAGATGTGCGTGCCATAGAAACCATTATCGGCGAGCCAGTCGAAATGGAATGGAAAGAAGATGAATCGAAAATGGTTTCGCGCCGCATCGTTATCACCCAAAACAACATCAACGGACGCACACTCGGTTCTTTGCGTATGCGCAGTGTCCTTGGAGTCAATATCACACGTGTCAACCGTTCGGGAATCGACCTGTTGGCTACGCCAAACCTTGTACTGCAAGTAGGCGACCGCGTAATGGTGGTCGGCCCGATCGAAGCCATCCGCAAGGCTGAAAAGTTGCTGGGCAACACACTGAAACGATTGAACGAACCTCACTTGATCACCATTTTCCTAGGAATCTTGATCGGTATCATTGTAGGCAGCATTCCCATTTACTTCCCGGGTATGCCCATGCCAGCCAAACTTGGTCTGGCTGGCGGACCGCTAATCGTTTCCATTTTAATCGGCCGCTTCGGTGCCCAATTCAAACTGGTCACCTATACGGCTCAAAGTGCCAACCTGATGTTGCGCGAAATGGGTATCTGCCTATTCCTTGCAAGCGTCGGCATCGCATCTGGGGGCCGATTCGTAGAAACCGTCTTGTCGGCAAATGGTCTCACTTGGGTATTATGCGGCTTGGCCATTACCGTTATTCCTGCTGTAATCATCGCAGTCGTTGGCAGATTGATGAAAATCAACTATTTCGCACTAATCGGTCTGGTTGCAGGTTGCACCACAAATCCTCCAGCCTTGGCGTACGCAGGCTCTATTAGTCAAACCGATACTCCGGCAGTCACTTATTCGACCGTCTATCCTTTGAGTATGTTCTTACGCATCATCACCGCTCAAATTATCATTTTGGTGCTGGCGTAACTTTAATTAGGCAAACAAAAAAAACTTCGCCATTCAATGACGAAGTTTTTTTTGTTGCTCATAAGGTCTTTAGAATCGGTAATTGTAATAAACACCGATCACATGACTATACTCTCGTTCTTGGGTAACCACTACGCGTGCGCCGTCTTTCTTAATGTCGACATCACTGCCTAACGTATGTTCAAACATATAGAAAAATTCCATGGTACTGTGCGCATCGATACGCCATTCCAAGCCTAAACGATATTGCATCTTCTCCAACCACGAAGGCCGAACCAACTCTCTAAACGTTTTGCCATAATTGGCATCAGCGGTATTGGCTACCGTCAAATCACTATTCATCATATCTTTGATGTAAGAGGTTTGATTTAGTGGGTTGTGCATCTCGACAGACAAAAATGGTTTGATCGGCTTTGAAAAGAACGTATAGTCGAGTTTCAACCGACTACGCAAAACCATTTTTGGATTCACTTTCTCCGCTTGCCGGACTTCGGTATCAAGATCGGTACGGAAGGTGGCTTGATACATTTCGCGAAGTGTCAGACGCCACTGTCCGAACTTATATCCACCTACTACAAAAGCCTGCGCTCTGTGACGAAACTGCCAATAATTTTCGTATCGGGTACTTTTCTTGCCGTCCTCGTATGAACACAAAAAAGTATAGGCAGCGCCAATGCGCAAATAAGAATTGATCTTGTACGAAATCTGCGCTGAAGTATAAGAGGCATCAAATGTCGTAAAGTTATTACGCAAACGCAAATCCTCAGAAAAGTCCAGTTGCAGATGACGCACCGGAGAATACTGCAACGAAACTCCGGTTCTTAAAGCGGCTTGCGAGGTCGATATTTCATCGGAACGGAGTTCGGTCACCTCATCAGCATCGATGGCATATATCGGAATCACCGAAAAAAGCAAAAGAGACGCGAAGAAAAATGCACGCTTCCTCATTGCACGAAATCTTTAGCCTTCACCAAACTGCCAATCGTTTCTGTCGCGCCTTTGTCAAGTGTGAAAATCACCTTGATAAAGGCCACATCGCGCAAAAAGTCAACATGACCGATTTCAAGATCGTCAATCTTGAAGCCCAAGCGTTTTTCCAAATCGGCAACCAATTCCGCGCGTTTTTCGGGAACAATCAGTTCGATGCGATCGTACAAGACCAGTTTGGTCGCCTTCGTTTTGCCAACCTTGACATATTCGATAGTAGCGATAACTGCGATGAACAAAGCGTTGGCAAAAACCAACTCCACGAACGACACCACCATTGACAAACCATTGATTACGGCCAAACCGGTAATCACAAACAAATAAGTCATCTCACGAATAGGCACCGTCTCGGTACGGTAGCGTATCATGCCAAATATGGCGAACAAACCGAGCGTCAGGCCAATCTGCATGTTCACGTTCTTCATCAGACAGATTAGCAGGAACATGGTGGTGTTGAAAATCAAAAACGTCGCCATATAATCGTGCCGACGACTCTTGCGATAATAGAAGAAATACACGATAATCCAGCACATCAGCAAGTTGAAGGCAAAGCGCACAAACAATTGCATCAAATCGGCCGGCGTCGATTCTGAATCATACAAAGGCACCTCAAAGAGTTTCACCGTATTCGACTGTTGGGCCGACGTACCATACTGATGGGCAATCTCGGCATTGTACGACGGATCGTCGTCGACAGACACTATTTGTTCGCTGACATTACCACAAGCCGTCATCAGAAGAACTGATGCCAGCAACAAAAACTTTTGGATTGTTTTCATATTGGATTAGTTAGTTTGTTTATGCGTTGGATTTTTTTCTTAAAGCGGTTGTGCTTGGCATTCGGATTGGTCATCACCGTACCAATGCAGTATTTGCTCATGCTAAACGGATGTATGTGCATATCCAACAGGATATTGCGCATTTTGGACTGCACCATTCCGTCTTGTTTCAGCTCGATAATCAGTAACGGGCCGAGTTCGGCTCTGTTACCTGTCTGTACATTCACAAAACGCAAATCCATGTCAATGGTCAACCGCTCGGTTTTTTCCTTGTCAACCAATGTGATTCTGCGGAAAATCGTATGAAGTTGAGGCAACAGTTCTTGAGGGTCGTATTTTACTTGAGTTTTCAAAAATCCGACGGCATCCACATTCGAGAAAAAGTTCTCAAAATCGGCCACCGGAATTTGCACACGTTTCTTTTTCGTACGGCCCTTGTTGTTTTTGTGTTTGATTTCGAGGAAGGCAATGCCCGACTCAACATACGAGCGCGTACGCACCTTGTTGCGTTGCAGTTTTTTATCTTGGTGCTTGGTGTACATTTCCAAATCGGCTGTATCAAAATACAGCGAATCGTACGATGCGACACGCTTGTCACCAATCACCTGCACGCAATAGTCGCGTTGGGAACGGGCGAGCAACTCAGGTAACATCGAAGCGGGGACAAGGAACTTGGTGTCGATGCGATTCATCAACTTCACCTTGCCCATATCCTCCAAATTGATTGTCTCAAAGTTCTCCCAAACAGGCCAGGATTCTATGGCGTTGTAATCAATCATTTCGGAGTTTCGAAAGTATATTCGAATTTCTTTATGGAATACAATTTGCCATTAGGCATGTAGTTGTACTGAACTGTACGGGCGCCATCGCTGTCGTATTTGTAGATACGGATACGATACAGTTTGTTGCGGCTATCGTAAACTTCTTCCTTGGTAACCTTGCCTACCGCATCATCTTCGTAAAAAGACACCACTCGCTCAACCATTCCGTATGTCGCATACTCGATTTCTTCAATTTTACGGCCTTGGTCATCATAGCGGGTAATGTGGTCAAGCCAACCATTATTGCCTTTGGCGTCGGTATTCCACTCGCGCACGACCAAATGCTTGCGCGCCTGACGCTTGGCAATTGTTTCGGGAGAGAGCTGTGCCATCAGGGTAACACTGCACAACATCGTCAATAAAAAAGTCCAAAATATTTTCTTCATACCAGTTTGACCAATTGGAGATACAAATGTAACAATCATCCGGCAAAAAAACAATTAAAAGGGCAGACAACTCAAAAAAAAGAGGGTGTTCTCGCTCGAACACCCTCTTTCACACACATGAAAAGTAGATTCTAACTTAAGTCACTCTTGACTAACAAGCCTATCTATTTATTGTTTGATCAATTTGCGTTCTATCGCCTGACCGTTAGCGGTCGTAATGCGAACGAAATAGAAACCGTTGTTCAATCCGGCCACCGGAAGCGCAAATTTTGTATCGTCAGCCGGCATGTCGATCACCTTGCGGCCATCGGCGCCAAACACTTCGACACGCTCCATGACTGCATTGGCCGTTAAATAAGCCACATTCGAAACGGGATTGGGATACAAGTTGCACGACAACGTGTTATCGGCAGTTTCTTCCAAATCCGAGGCAATGCAACCCTTCGGACGAATATCGATATCAGATACGGTAACCGTCGCTTCGTTGGGGTTGCCTCCCAAACCGAATACGAGAATGGCGTCGGTCATCGTAGCCGTCGGCGTAAACTCGCCCGAAATCGTCTGGTAATTGTTCTCCGTCAAATTGAAGTTCTTGGTAAAGAGCGCAGTATTCTCCACTGCCTGCGAACACAATTTAACGAGCGATGCGGTCGTATGCGTATTATTGGAACGTACCCGCAAGGTATAGGTGTAGGTTGTTCCGGCGTTGAATACACGGTTAGTACCATTCAATTTCAATTGCGCACGCCACAATTCGCCATCGGTTGCATTGAACGTATAGGTTACGACATTGTTGCTAACCGAAGCCGTACCTGTTCCCTGATTCCAACTGCCATTCTGTCCTTGCCAATACGAAGTGATTGACGTAGTGGCGAAAGTATTGCATTCGCCCGGTTGCGGATCGGGATCGGGGTCGGGATCCGGGTCAGGATCTGGATCAGGGTTACCGCTCGGATCACAGTCTTTCATCTGCAACACCACATTCGTAATGGTGTAGGTTGTGTTCGCCTGCCCATTTGAAATAGCCAAGTTCAAATCCGGCATCGGAATATCCGCGGCAGCACGAACTTCGAGCGAGAAATTCCTTGCCGTATTAGCGGCCAAATTCAAGGTGTTGTTGTTAAACATCTTTACATCGGTGTCTCCGCGCTTTTCGATACACAAAGTCACATTGGACGCTTTTGTCGCGCGAATCGTACCCGAGAAGGTATAAGTCTTACCAGCTTGGATACCTACGTCAAGACCCGACCAGATTGCCCACAAGTTTGCGTAAGTGGTATTTCCGACTGCACACGTCAGCGTTGTGCCATTGTACGAGGCGATACCGCCATCTTGTCCGTCGCATTCCCAGTTAGCGCTACAGCCAGTATAACGGGCTCTGCTATAGACCGCAAAGTTGTTGGTACATTCATCGATATCGCCGATTTCGGACCAGGCCACCTTCTGCCAGTTGCCCCAATAGCCAGCGGCATTGCAGGCACGGGCATAAATGGTGTGATAGCTGCCAGTAGGAGTAAAGGTATAGGTAAAGGGAGTATTGGTAGATGTGGCAGCTACCGGGACGATATCTTTGATATATTCGATTTTTGCAATCGCACCGCCGCTTTGAACAGTCGGCGTAACCGTTACCGAACCGTTTGCGTTGGTTTTGGCTTTCAGGTTAATCACAGGCGGATTGGCACTGTCGAGTTTGTAGCAACGAACCCAGTCAATTTCGGTGGTACAGGTCCAATTGTCAGGATTATTACCGCTGGTAATATTACCACCGTACGTGTTATCGCCACCGACACCGGCACTGAGAATCACATAGAACGGGTTCTCGAACGGACGCCAATAATCGTTGTAGCCCTTTACATCGTATGCCCAGCCTGTACCACATTGCACATTGCCCAACGCATTGTTGGAATAGATACCGCACCATTGTTCATTGTTCAGGTAAAAGATGTGATACACGTCATCTTGGGTGGAGCCGTCGGGACGCACAAAGAATTCGATACGGTCACTGTACCAGTTCACACCATATACATGCCATTGGGCACCCAGCAAGTTATTTTTGTCTGTGGTCATCGAATGATTACCATTGCAATTGTCACGTCCTGACGAATTGAACTTCAAGGAACGATCGGTTTCGTAATACACATTGCGTGCCTGGG
>JAGACJ010000165.1 GCA_017614195.1 Paludibacteraceae bacterium | reverse complement strand
GCGGAGAGAGAGGGATTCGAACCCCCGGTGCCTCTCAGCACGGCGGTTTTCAAGACCGCTGTAATCGACCACTCTACCATCTCTCCAAAATTGGTCTTTGCTCGAAAAGCGCTGCAAAGTTAATGCTTTTTATGATACAACAAAAATAGTTGCTGCAAATTTCAAAAAAAAATAAGGGAAAGACTGCTATTTTTTTTTGTCACTATCGTTTTGAAAAGCTATGGATTTCTGCTATCTTTGAAGAGTGGAACAGTTAATCGGATACTTGAAAAAATTTTTGTTGCGCGACCAGGAGGTGGCGCAACAAGTCGGATACACCAGTGATGAAACACAGTTCGCCAATTACAAGGTGGTTATCCGTCCGTCAGGGGTCTTTGACTGTTTGTCGGAACCGAAACAGGTGGCCGAATTGTTGCAACCCGATATGGAGTACGAAGGACTTCCCGTTTTGTTCGGTAGCGACAAATCGTATCAACATAGCGACACGTTGGTGATTGAAGCCGATATGGTGGCTACTGCCTATTATTTGTTATCGCGGTATGAAGAACAAATCATTGCGGAACGCGATGAACACGGACGTTTTACCTCCAGCCTATCGTGGCTGGGCCAATGCGGATGGCTCGACAGACCATTGGTTGATGCGTATGGCGAGTTTCTTCACCTGCGTGTAACGGGTAAACAACCGTCATATTGTGGCGCGCAACTTTGTTTGACCCATGATCTCGACAGAATCGTGAAATATGCGACGGCTCGCAATTGGCTTGGCGGGATCAGACGCATGGATTTTGCTGAAATGCTTCGGACTGTCTGCAACCAATGTAATGACCCCTATTGGACGGCCTGTCGTGACCTTGCCTCACTTACTGGTGACAAACCCGATGTGCGGCAGGTGTTTTTCGTGTATACCGCCACCCATTCGCGTTGTCTGGAAGACAGCGGTTGTGTTCCGCTTGAATGCATTGACGAATCGGTTCTGCAAGAATTGAAATCGCTGCCGGCCGAAATCGGCGTGCATTTCAGTTATGCGGCGGGTTGCAACAAGTCGTTGCTCGATAGCGAGTTGCAGACTGCACATTTCTTATTGGGACGTCCAATCAGTTCTTCAAGATACCATTTCCTGGCTAATCTTAAAGCGAGTGATTTGGAATGGCAAGAATCCATAGGAATTACAGATGAATACACCGCAGGATATGCAGACAGGGTCGGTTTCCGATTGGGAACGTGTCGGCCGGTGCGGTTCATGTCGCCTTTGACCGGCCGTTTGAGCAACCTGTATCTGCATCCGTTGGCTGCGATGGATCGGACGCTGGCTGATTCGAGATATATGGGGCTCGGCAATGACGAGGCCTTGCGACAACTCATTGAGTTGAAGACTCAGGTGAAGCACTATGGCGGCGAATTGAACGTCTTGTGGCACAACTCGATGGTTGCGGATTCAGCATCGCAGCTACATTTATTACAACAACTTGTTGAAGCTTGGTAGTCAGTCGCCGTAGGCGGCCGATGCCAATCGGCAGATTCCTTGGCGTTCGTTCGCCCAATTCAGCATTTGTCGGGCTTTTTCAAAATTTTCTTTGGGAATAGGGTGTTCAACCAACCATTCGATTCCTTTACCAATCGCTTCGGCACTTAGTTCTGGAATTAAAACTCCGACTCCGAATCCGTTTACAATTTGCCTGATTTCGGGAAAATCAATGGCTAAGACAGGTGTTCCAGACCAAATGAAATCGAACAGCCGGTTCGGTAGTGCGTAGTAATAGTTGAGTCCGCGATTTTCCATCAGCACAAGTCCTATATCGGCTGCAACGGTATAGCGTTTGAGTTCTTCCAAAGGAACCCTACCGACAAAATGAATGCGCTTACAATCGGCAGCTTGCACTTTTAGTTGCTGATACAAGTCGCCTTCGCCAACGATCAGCAATTCCGCTTGATTGTATTGCCTGACATACGACATACATAGCTCAATTCCGCGCCCGACATTGACCGCCCCCTGATAGAGTAGCAGGGTGTTCTGGGTTTGAAATGCCGGTGTCATAGATGTGTAATCAATCGGTTCTGGAATGTTCCTGACAATCTCCATCGTGATGCCATAGCGCTGATTGTAATAGTCTGCGATGGATTGGCATACCGTACATGTATGTTTGAGACGGGGCAATATCCAATCCTCGATTTTGGTCCAACATTTTTTGATAAAAGGTCTTTCGGTCAGTTCGGGAACCTCTGGGAATAATTCGTGTGCATCGAATACGAGCGGTTTGCGTCGTATGATCGAAACCAGCCGGTTGGCAGGCAGTGTGTCGGTGTCGTTGGCCCAAAGCCCATCGTAGCGGGCAAAAAGCAGATAAAAGAACAAACGTATGTTGTATTCGGCGTAAAACCACACGTGCTTTTTGAACAGCAACCTGAATCGTTTGGTGGCGTATGGACGTTCGATCGCAGGGCTGTCGGGCATCTGCCTGCCGATGAGGCAGACCTCGTACCCTCGCTCGCACAAAGTAAGTGCGGTTTTGTGTACGCGGTGGTCTGACACCAGGTCGTTAGTGACCGAAATAATGATGCGTTTGGTTGGCATGGTGCAAAGTTATATTTTTTTTTCACTCTCCCGAAAAAATTGTGTAACTTTGAAATCTAAAACCATTTCGCATACAAAATCGTATATGAATACCTTTGAGAATTATTCGTTGCTCAACAACAACACTTTTGGCATAGATGTGCAAGCCAATTATTTCATCGAGTATGATTCGGTCGAGGAATTGCAACAGTTGTTGCGCAGCGATTTATTGAGAGAAAACAAGATGTTCCACATTGGTGGTGGTAGTAACTTGTTGTTTATCAATGATTATCAAGGCGTGATTCTGCATTCCCGAATCAAAGGCATCGAAGCGGTGGAGGGGACACGCACCAAAGTGGTGCTGCGTGCCGGTGCCGGTGTGGTGTGGGATGATTTTGTGGCTTTTTGCGCAGGCAAAAACTATGGTGGCGTCGAAAATATGTCGGGTATTCCCGGCGAAGTAGGTGCGTCTCCTGTCCAAAATATCGGTGCGTACGGTGTTGAAGCCAAAGATGTGATTGTCAAAGTCGAATGCGTGCGTGTCTCCAATGGAGAGGAATGTGTGTTTACCGCAGAACAGTGCAAATTCGGCTATCGCGACAGCATTTTCAAGCGTGACTGGAAAGGCCAGTACATTGTTACAGCCGTGTATTTTCAATTGACAAAGAATGGTGTCCCAAATGTCAATTATGGCAGTTTGTCAGAAGAAATCAAACAATATCCCGAAGTTACCATTTCGAACGTGCGCAATGCGGTGTTGGCAATCCGTAAACGCAAATTGCCCGAACCCAAAGTGTTGGGCAATGCCGGCAGTTTCTTCTTGAATCCCGTGGTCAGCGCCAAAAAGTTTGAAGAGATGCGCGCCAAATGGCCGGATATGCCCTATTTCAACGCCGGTGGCAAACAATACAAAGTGCCTGCCGGTTGGATGATAGAACAGTGTGGTTGGAAGGGTAAGTCGGTCGGCAATGTGGCGGTGCACGGCAACCAAGCGTTGGTGCTTATCAACAAGGGTGGTGCTAATGGTTTGGATATCATTAATTTATCGGATAGCATCCGCCAGTCGGTGCGCGACAAATTCGGCATCGACCTTGTACCCGAAGTCAACATCGTTTTCGGTTGATTCGGAAATAATGACTGCAAACGGGTTAAAGTGACCGCAAGGTGTGTCCCATGCGTTCTTTTTTTGTGCGCATGTAGGCCTCGTTGTACTTGTTGATACCCACCTCGATGGGAATGTTCTCGACAATTTCGAGACCATAACCTTCCAATCCGATGCGTTTGACCGGGTTGTTGGTGATGAGGCGCATTTTGCTGACACCGATTTCGCGCAAGATGCTGGCACCTACGCCATAATCGCGTTCGTCTGCATCGAATCCGAGGTGCAAGTTGGCGTCAACCGTGTCAAGACCTTTCTCTTGTAGGGCGTAGGCCTTGATTTTATTCATCAGTCCGATGCCACGACCTTCTTGGTTGAGATAGACGATCACGCCTTTGCCTTCCTTCTCAATCATCTCCATGGCTTTGTGCAGTTGCTCCCCGCATTCGCAACGGAGCGAACCGAATATGTCGCCTGTAGCGCACGAAGAGTGTACGCGAACCATGACAGGCTCATCCTCTTTCCATGTTCCTTTGGTCAGTACAATGTGTTCTTGGCCATTTGATTTCTGACGGAACGCGATGAGTTTGAACATGCCGTATTTCGTCGGCAGATTGACACATTCGCCTTTTTCTACAATCGATTCTTGTTTGATGCGATAGGCAATCAGGTCTTTGATCGTGATGATTTTGATATTGAATTTGGCGGCAACCTCTTGCAACTGGGGCATGCGGGCCATGGTACCGTCTTCGTTCATAATTTCGATGAGAGCGGCAGCTGGGTTCAGCCCGGCCAAACGAGCCAAATCCACTGCGGCTTCGGTATGTCCGGCACGACGCAGGACACCTTTCATTTTGGCAAATAGCGGGTTGATGTGGCCCGGACGTCCGAAGGTGGCGGGAGTCGAAGCAGGGTCGGCCAGTGCACGGATGGTGGCGGCGCGGTCTTCGGCTGAGACACCGGTGGTGCAGCCTTCGAGCTTGTCGACCGTTACCGTGAACGGCGTGCCCAGCATCGAGGTGTTGTTGCTCACTTGCGGAGGCAGCTCCAGCTCAAGGCAGCGTTGCTCGGTAATCGGGGCGCATAAAACGCCACGACCGTTTTTGAGCATGAAATTCACCTTTTCGGGAGTGATGTGTTCGGCGGCAATGATGAAGTCGCCTTCGTTTTCGCGGTCTTCGTCGTCAACGACAATCAAGAATTTGCCTTCTTTGAAATCGGCGACCGCTTCTTCTATGGAGTTTAATTTCATATTCAAGATGCTCTTGTCTTTCCGACCGCAAAGGTACGAAATTTTATGCTAATTCCGTAGTTTTTTTGCGGCGTTTGAATTTTAACGCTTCGCGCACATTGCCAAAGAAACCGAACAGGTCTCTGAAAAACTTGTAGTCGCTCAGTTTTTTCTCGGTGGCGGCAAGATAAGTCAATACAATGCCTATTGGAAGCAAAATGCACGAACTGAACCACATACCGGCCTCGAGGCTCCAAATACCTTCGCGTGCCATTTTATAGCCGGTGTTGTCGATGATGTAGTAGGTGATGAACAGCAATACCGACGACACAAGCGGCCATCCCATACCTCCCTTGCGAATAATGGCCCCAAGCGGAGCGCCGATAAACAGAAAGATAAAACAGGCAAACGCCAATGTGAAACGTTTGAGCCGTTCGATTCCGTTACGACGCATTTCGCTGAGCATCCATTCGGCATCGTAGTAGCGCTGTTCTACAAGGGTGCGTGTCTGTGTGACCTCTTGTCGTGTGCGGTTGGTTACCAGCAATTTCGCATTGTGCGACAATCCGGCGAAAACGGAGTCGGGGTGGAGGTGGGGGACGTGTGCGGTCACTGTAGGTGTTTCGGATACCCGGAACGAGTCGGATACCCCTGTGTAGTAGGTGACGAAGCGTGCGTTCTTAATCTCGCGCTGGCGCAATGTTTCAACACTTCGGTTGAGCGAGTCGACTGTTTCCTGCAGTTGGTCTATTTTTTTGCTGACATATTGCGTTTCGAGAAAATCAGAGCTCAACATATTGAAGTTGGCGTCAAACGCAATGAGAATCTGTTTGTGTGAGAAACTCTCGTGCCGGTACGGAATTACATCTTTTGTACTGTGTTGTTTGCTGTCGTCCTGCGAACTTTCGAAGCATTCGCCCGAATAGAGGTTCAGTACCAGATTCTTTTTATCATCGGTCATTCGGATCGTGGCTGTGTCGGCTATCAGGATTCGGGCGTTGTTGAATCCTTGTGAATAGTCGTAAATCAGCACGTTGAGCATTAACTCGCCCCGTTTTCGCTCTACATAGATTTGCTGACCATCAATGCCATCGTAGAAGGAACCTTCGGGAATGTCAAGCTCGGGCGATTTCTGACGGATGGAAAACAACAGCGTCCACATTTTGACCTGGCTCTTGGGTAGCACATTGTTAGCAAAGAAGAAACTGCCTATCGAAATCATGCTCACTACAATGATGAGTGGTGCCATGACTCGAAACAGCGAAATGCCTGCGGCTTTCATGGCCAGCAACTCTAATTTTTCGCCGAGGTTGCTGAATGTCATTAGCGATCCGATGAGCAGAGACAATGGCAGGGCCATCGGCACTAACGACAAGGCTGCATAAAAGAAAAATTCGCCCAACACACCGATGCCTACCCCTTTACCCACCAAATCGTCAACATAGCGGATAGAGAATTGCATGAGGAAGATAAAAACCGCTCCAAAGAAAGTTGC
Organism: Paludibacteraceae bacterium; assembly: GCA_017614195.1. Taxonomy (GTDB): domain Bacteria; phylum Bacteroidota; class Bacteroidia; order Bacteroidales; family Paludibacteraceae; genus Enterocola. The sequence goes on along the minus strand of JAGACJ010000165.1, from coordinate 14,002 downwards.
AAAGAAGGTTTTTAAGAACTTCGACAAGGTGTATCGATCGATGTGCTTGAGACCGGCCATGTTATGGATGCAAGTTATCGGTATTGAAATCGCAGGGTAGTAAGTCTGCTGCGCTGTCGGCAACCATAACGCTGCTTTTGCCGCACATCAGAATGCGAATGTTGTGTTTGTAGCGCAGTTCCATCTCGCGCAGGACCTGACGGCATTCGCCACAAGGCGATACCACGTTAGTGGTCTGGCTGCCGCCGGTTTTAGCGGCAATAGCGATAGCAACCGGGTACGATGCCGAATTGGCGGTGGCGTAGAGCAGGGTGACGCGCTCGGCGCAGACAGATGCCGGATAGGCACTGTTCTCTTGGTTGGCGGCAGAATACACCGTCCCGTCTGCCATCAGTACAGCGGCTCCTACATGGAAATTTGAATAGGGCGCGTATGATTTTGCGGTGGCTTTGACTGCCTCCTCAATCAGCGAGATGTCTGCAGTGTTGCTCTTGTCAAGCGTATGAATCGCCATATTTGTACCGTGTTACTCTAAAATTCTTGCAAACTTACTGATTTTACCCGAATTTTACAAACCTGTGCCCATAAAGATGTGCCGATTTTGCGAATGCTCAAAAAAAATCCTCTATCTTTGTGCAAACAATTTTTTTGAATGATGAATATCAAATCACTCAGATTGACTGCGTTTGCGTTGCTCTTGTCGCTTGCTGCATCGGCGCAATACGACGAATACATCAGCCGCTATAGCGCCATTTCTGTACGCGAAATGGAAGATTTTGGCATACCGGCCAGTATTACCCTCGCACAAGGATTGTTGGAATCGGGCGCAGGTAAAAGCGAACTTGCGGTTGAAGCCAATAACCACTTTGGCATCAAGTGTCACAATGACTGGAACGGAGAGGTGATGTACCACGACGATGACCGTAATCACGAATGTTTCCGCAAATACGACAATCCGGAGCAGTCGTTTGTCGATCATTCGGCGTTCCTGAAAAACAAATCCCGCTACGCATTTTTGTTTGAGTATGCGCGCACTGACTACAAATCGTGGGCAAAAGGTCTGAAACAGGCTGGTTATGCCACTGATCCCCAATATGCCACACGGTTGGTAGAGTTGATTGAGAAATATGACTTGCACCGTTTCGATACCATGACCTATGCCATGCTTCAGAATGGTCAGGGTACTAATGTCAAAACCATAAGTGATGAGGGGATTCCCTATGATGAGAAACGTCGTGATAGCTCTGGTCTGAAATACGTTCTGGCGCGCGAAAATGATTCGTACTATGCCATCGGCAAGCGTTATCACATTCCATTCAATTTGATTTACAAATACAACGATGTGGAAAAGAATTCGCGTCAGCCCAAGGCTGGTGAGGTGGTGTATCTGCAACGCAAACTCAAAAAAGCCAAGTATGTGCCGTTTACGCATGTGGTCAACGCCGGCGAGTCGATGCACGACATCTCTCAAAAATACGGCATTCGCATCCATTCGCTCTATGATATGAACGATATGCCTTATACGTCGGTGCCCAAAGCTGGTCAGGTACTACGGCTGAAATAAGCGGAGACTGTCTGTCGGGACAAACAAAAAAGTCATCGGTTAAACCGATGACTTTTTTGTTTTCTGTGGAGCTGGAGGGGATTGAACCCTCGTCCAAACGGGGAAAAGATAAGTTTTCTACACGCTTATCCTTGACTTCATTGTCGGGGTGTGACAAGACCAAGGCCACCAATCACACCCGTAGCTTTCTAAAATCTCGTTGCGACACGAAAGCTTGCCGCAACCAGTTCCGATTTGTCTGCACCTCCTTGTTCGATGAGCCTCGAAACGACGGCTTCCGGGAGATGTCTCGTTTCAGCACCTTGTGCCGAAATCAAGCCGATCTACTGTACTTCGATCAGGCAGCGAGAGCAAAGTTGTTTTCGCCAGTTATAGTTTGAGGATCGAGATTTAAGAGCCCGTCCACAGCGCTCTGCGTGCTTGCTCACCCGTTCTGCCCGCTGTCAAAGCCAGTCAGCCCCAATATGAGTGCGCAAATATAATACTATTTTTCTTATTTGGCAACAGCTACCGAACGTACTTCGCGGATCACCGTAATCTTGACTTGGCCAGGGTAGGTCATCTCGTCTTGGATTTTCTTGGCGATTTCGCCTGACAGTTTTTCGGTATCAGCGTCGTTGATCTTATCGGCTCCCACAATGACACGCAACTCGCGGCCTGCTTGGATGGCGTAAGTCTTTTGTACGCCGGGGAAACTCATGGCGAGGTTCTCCAAGTCGTTGAGACGCTTGATATATGCCTCAACAATTTCGCGACGGGCACCCGGACGTGCTCCTGAAATGGCGTCGCACGCTTGGATGATCGGTGCCAAGGTGGTCTGCATTTCCACTTCGTCGTGGTGTGCGCCAATGGCATTGCAGATATCGGGCTTTTCACCACAGCGTTGCGCAATTTTCATGCCTAACAATGCGTGCGGCAGTTCGGGCTCTTCGTCGGCTACTTTGCCAATGTCGTGCAACAGACCTGCGCGGCGTGCTTTTTTGGGGTTTAATCCCAATTCGGATGCCATAACAGCGCAGAGGTTTGCAGTTTCGCGTGCGTGTTGCAACAAGTTTTGTCCGTATGACGAACGATATTTCATTTTGCCGATCAAGCGAACCAGCTCAGGGTGCAAACCATGGATACCGAGGTCGATAGTGGTGCGCTTTCCGATTTCGTTGATTTCCTCTTCAATTTGTTTGGTCACTTTGGCAACGATCTCTTCGATGCGTGCAGGGTGAATACGGCCGTCTTGAACCAATTGGTGCAACGACAAACGGGCGATTTCGCGACGAACTGGGTCGAATGCCGAAAGCACGATGGCTTCTGGCGTGTCGTCCACCACAATTTCGACACCTGTGGCAGCTTCGAGTGCGCGGATGTTACGACCTTCGCGGCCGATGATACGTCCTTTCATTTCGTCGTTTTCGATGTGGAACACCGATACCGAATTTTCGATGGCAGCTTCGCTGGCCACGCGTTGAATCGATTGGATGATAATCTTCTTGGCCTCTTTGTTGGCATTCATGCGGGCCTCTTCCATGATTTCGTTGGTATAGGCCAAGGCGGCTGTTTGGGCCTCTGCCTTGAGTGATTCTACCATGCTCTTTTTGGCTTCTTCGGCCGAAAGACCGGCAATGGCTTCCAGTTTTTCAATGGCTTGGTGGTGCAAGCGGTCGAGTTCCTGGTCTTTCTTTTCTGCAATTTCGAGTTGTGACTCGTAGTTGGTGCGGAGTTGGTCAACTTCCGACTCTCTGCGCATCAAACTTTCTTCTATCGATTGCAGTTGCTTCTCTTTCTGGTTAAGTCTGGATTCTTGAGATTGCAGTTTCGAATTTCTGGCGTTGGCTTGTTTTTCCAGTTCGCTCTTGAGCTGCTGGTATTTCTCTTTAACCTCGGCCATTTTGGATTTCTTGATGGATTCGCCTTCCTCCTTTGCTGCCTTGACGATGTTGTTTGCTTTGCTGTTTTGAATTGCCAGCACGATGCCGACTGCGATGCCTGCGCCCAAAACAAAAGCAACAATTGCAGCGATTACTAATGTTGTCATAATAGAACTACGTTAAAAATAAAACACTATTTGCCAAAACGGGAGGCCGGTTCGGAAGTGCAACAGTAAAAAAAGCAGTTGAGGGGAAGCCGTTAGTCTGCATCGTTTTCTGAGGCAGGCATATCGTTGTTATCCAAAGCTTCGTTTAACATGCTGGAAAGATTATCTGCAGTGCCGTTAAGTGCTTGCTGATTGCGCAAACTACTGATGGCAAAGTCTAATGCGGTAAAAAGCATTAAAGACTGTTTGTCCTGCGCTGCCGACGGGTATTTGTTCTGGTATTGGAGAAAACGGTTTTCCAAAGCTTTTGCCGCTTCGCGCACCAGTACCTCGTCACTGCGTTCAATCGTGAGTTTTCTTTTCGCTCCGAGTAATGACAATGTTATTTTAAACGGATCGTTCATCGGGTTACTGACTCAATTGTGCAATGCAGTTGTCTATTTCCTTTATTATCGACGTAACTCTCGCTTTTGCCTTTGCAACATCTTTGTCAGACAACCTGACAGCCGCGGCGGCTATTTGCAGAGTTTCGTATTTGTGTTGCAATTCCGCGTTTTCGGTCCGACATTTCTCCAATAAGCTCAAATAACCTTTGTTTTCCGCTTCCAGCGCCTTGATTTTTTGTTGGTTGCTCTTGTTTTGCCCAACCAATTGCTGGATTTGCTGCTTGATTTGATCCAAACTGGAAATGTCGTTAGCCATTTTGCGCAAAATCTTTTGCAAAGATAAAAAATTGAGTGGATTTTTGCAAAAAAAAGAGGGAGTTTTTAGTAAACTCCCTCCGTATTAGGTAGGCGATAGCCTCTGTCTTAGATTTTTTTGTCTTTGATGCGGGCTTTCTTGCCAGTGAGGTCGCGCAAGTAGTACAATTTAGCTCTGCGAACCTTGCCGATCTTGTTCACTTCGATTTTTTCGATGAACGGAGAATCGAATGGGAAGATACGCTCAACACCAATGTTTTCGGCGATTTTGCGAACAGTGAAACGTTTTTTGTCACCTTGGCCGGTGATTTTGATGACAACACCGCGGTATTGTTGGATACGCTCCTTGTTGCCTTCGATGATTTTGTACGATACGGTAATGGTGTCACCGCTTTTGAATGCCGGGATTTCTTTGCCACTTTTGAATGCGGCTTCGGCTACTTTGATTAAATCCATAATGACTTTAAAATGATGATATTTGACATTACGCAATGTAAACGAACCACTTGTTTCGCCAGAGATTGCGTCAAAAACGGTGCAAAAGTAGTGATTTTTTTGTCGGATGACAAAGATTTGGCAGTTTTTTTTACCGAGTTCGCTGTTTTTTTATGCGTTGGAGCTTGGCCCGTCCTTCATTTTGTCGAGTTCTGCCTTAATGGAAAGCAATTCTTTGCGCAATTGCTTGAGCTGCTCAATGGCATTCATCTTGATGTTTTCTTTGCCTTTGTTGCGGTGGATGAATTCGTTGGCACCCTCAATGGTCATTTTTTTTTCGTAAAGCAGAAACTTGATCAGTCTGATCTGCTCGATGTCGTGGGCGTCGTACCGGCGTGTACCATTTGGTGCATACGGTTTGAGAATACTGAATTTTGTTTCCCAAAAACGCAGGGTAGATGCCGGTATCCCGAATTCTTTGGCAACTTCGCCAATACTGTAATGTGGCTTTGTCGTAAGCATTAGTCAAATGTTTTGGCGTTGTTGGCCGAAAGCAGTACCATTTGGTCGTATTCTTCAGGCGACAGGTCGAGATAATAGTAGTTCTGCGGATTTTGATGCACCCCCTTGTATCGGACTTCGTAATGCAAGTGCGGTCCCGTTGACTTGCCTGTGCTGCCGACGTATGCGATAACGTCGCCGCGAACAACTTTTGTCCCCTTTTTCATGCCTTTGACGAATTTGCTGATGTGCCCATATACGGTTACATACCCGTAGCCATGGTCAACAAAGATACAGTTTCCGTAGCCTTGCTTCCAGCCGATACTCGTAATGACGCCGTCTGCGGTGACGAAGATTTCGGTACCGGTCGGGGCCGAAAAATCCATGCCCTTGTGGAACCGCACCGTCTTGTAGATGGGATCCACCCGACGTCCGTATCCTGATGCGGTGCGTTTCAAATCTTTGTTGAGTACCGGCATGATGGCAGGAATATGCTTGAGACGGTCCTCGCTTTTTTTGCTCAAATCGACCAGTTCGTCGAACGAGTTGGATTGCACGTACAGCATCCTTTCCAAGATGTCCATCTTTTGTGTGGTCGAGCGTACAATCTGTGAAGTGCGCAGGTCCTCCCACTGCGCATAGCGTGCAGTGGCGTCGTAATTGCCTGTGCGTAAGGACGATGGAATGGAGTCCGCTTCGAGCATAACCCGGTAGAAATTGTCGTCGCGCTCGCGTATGTTTTGCATGACATCAAGCGCTTCGTCCAATTGGCGTGACAGCAATTTGTATTGGGTGGCGATGGCTTCGTTTTCCTCGGCCAGTCTTTTTTCCTCGGGTGACTGGAAGGTATAAAGATATAAGAAGAAAAATCCGACTCCGAACAATGCCGAAAGCAATACGAAACCAAAGAAACTGCGCAAGTGATACCACCACGAACGCTTTACGCGCTCGTATTTGAGCGTTTTCTTGTTAAATTGGTAATGCGGATTGCTCGATTCGAATAGTGTCATGCCTTGTTTACCCGATAAAGGACTTGCAAAAGTAACAAAAAATGCCTATTCGAAAAATAATAGGCATTTCTTTTTTTTCAAAAGATCTGGTTTTTACCTTTTTTTTGACTCATTGCCACTTATTCCTCAGTGGTCTCGGCTTTTACTTCCGGAGTTATCCAACCAATGTTTTTGTCGGGGTGGAAGCGACCTAGACTGACGGGTGTTTGAACGCCTTTGATTTCGCCTTTTTTGTCGAACATCCAAATTAAATATCCGGTACCAGTCGGGGCGTTCTTGATAACCGGCTCCTTCTTGCCCGGCTTGAAGAACATTATGGGTAGGGAGTTGTTGAGCTCTGTGTTGCAATATTTGTTGTAGAACGCTTCTGTGGAATAGATGATAGCGCCTCCGTAGCGGTCTGTCAGGTAACTGATCATCCACGAAAGGTTGTCGGCGAACTTTTTGCCCCAGTTCTTGTTTTCGTCGACAAAAACGGCGGGGTATACGTCACAGTCGTAGGGCTTGACTGTTGCGCAGAAGAATTCGAATTGTGACATGACCGACGAGTTGGTGTTCATGTGCAGGACAAAACTCTTTTTCAAACCAGTTTTTTGTATCTTTTGCAAGTTCTTCTTGTACATGGGATCGGCTTCTTTGCCGTTGGTGGCGCGGATGTAGACGAACTCGATTTGCGGGTCTTTTGCGACCGAAACCCAGTTGATGTTGCCGTTTTCGGCCGACACTTCAACGCAATTGTACTGGACTGCCGGTTCCTTTGATGGTGTCGCTGCGAAAACTGAAGTTGAAATCAAAAATGGTAATAGGATAAGAATCACCGTTTTAAGAGATTGTGCATTCATGTGTGCCGATTTTATGGTTTACTTTACAATAATAATAAAAAAGAATGTAAAAACAAAAAATTTAGTTACCTTTGTCGGTCATTTTTTACAACGATCACATTTTTATGATGACTTCTAAAGAAATTCGTCAGTCTTTTTTAGACTTTTTTGCCTCGAAAGGCCATAAAATCGTGCCTTCGGCTCCTATGGTAATCAAGGATGACCCGACGTTGATGTTTACCAATGCGGGTATGAATCAGTTCAAGAATATCATTCTGGGCAACGACCCGATTCAATACCCTCGTGTCGCCGACTCGCAAAAATGTCTGCGTGTGAGCGGCAAGCACAACGACTTGGAGGAAATGGGTCACGACACCTATCACCACACCATGTTCGAGATGTTGGGCAACTGGAGTTTCGGCGACTATTTCAAGGCCGAGGCTATTGCCTGGGCGTGGGAATATTTGACAGAGGTGCTGAAACTCGACAAGGACCGGCTGTATGCCACGGTATTTGAAGGTGCTCCCGCCGAAGGGCTCGGTCGCGATGACGAAGCCGCTGCCATTTGGGCCAAGTATATTGACCCTTCGCGCATCATCAATGGCAACAAACACGACAACTTCTGGGAAATGGGCGATACCGGTCCCTGCGGCCCGTGTTCCGAAATCCATATAGATTTGCGTCCCGACAGCGAACGCGCCAAAGTTGACGGCAAATCATTGGTCAATAGTGATAATCCCCAGGTAATCGAGATTTGGAACAATGTGTTCATGCAGTACAACCGCAAGGCTGACGGTAGTCTCGAACCCCTTCCCAATAAGGTGATTGACACTGGTATGGGTTTTGAACGTTTGTGCGTGGCCGTACAAGGCAAGACCTCGAACTACGATACCGACGTGTTCCAACCGCTGTTGGCCGCTGTCGGTAACATTTGTTCTTGCTCTTACGGCAAAGACGCCAAGGTGGATGTGGCCATGCGTGTGGTTGCCGACCACATTCGTACGATTTCGTTCGCTATTACCGACGGGCAGTTGCCGTCGAATGCCAAGGCCGGATATGTGATTCGTCGTATCCTACGTCGTGCTGTGCGCTATGGATATACCTTTATGAACCAGCGCGAAGCGTTTATGTACAAGTTGGTTCCCGCGCTGATTGCCAATATGGGCGAGGCTTATCCCGAATTGAAACAGCAGCAGACACTGATCGAGAAAGTCATCAAAGAAGAGGAAGACGCTTTCTTGCGTACCCTCGAAACCGGCATCCGTTTGCTCGACAAGGTGATGCGCGAGGCCAAGGCTGCCGGCTCCAAGCAAATCAGCGGAGTTGATGCCTTTACGCTTTACGATACTTACGGATTCCCCCTCGATTTGACCGAGCTTATCCTAAAGGAAAACGACTTGACGCTCAATCACGACGAATTCCAAGTGGAAATGCAGAAACAAAAAGATCGTGCGCGTAATGCTGCAGCGGTCGATACCGGTGACTGGGTGACCTTGAAGGAGGGTGAAACCGAATTTGTCGGTTACGATTTGACCGAGTGCGAAACCGAAATTCTCCGTTACCGCCAGTTGACACAAAAGAATAAGACTTATTACCAGGTAGTGTTGTCAAAAACCCCGTTCTATGCCGAAATGGGCGGTCAGACCGGTGATTCGGGGGTATTGGCCAACGATGCTGAAACTTTGAAGGTGGACGATACAAAACGTGAAAATAACTTGCCGGTACATATATTAAAGGAGTTGCCTAAGCATCCGTCTGCCAAATTTACGGCCCGAATTGATGTGAATCGTCGTGCCGCTACAGAGGCGAACCACTCGGCCACACACTTGTTGCAGGCGGCATTGCGCGAGGTATTGGGGACGCACGTAGAGCAGAAGGGCTCGTTTGTGTCGGCCGACTGCCTGCGTTTCGACTTTTCGCATTTCCAGAAAATGACTCCAGAAGAGTTGCGTATGGTAGAACGCAAGGTCAATGCGGCTATTCGCGCCAATACGCCTCTCGACGAGCATCGCGACATGCCGATTGCCGAAGCTAAGAAATTGGGCGCTATGGCCTTGTTTGGTGAAAAATACGGCGACAAGGTGCGTGTAATCAAGTTTGGCAAGTCGGTCGAATTGTGTGGTGGTACCCACGTGTCGGCTACCGGTAAAATCGGGTTCTTCAAGATTGTTTCTGAAAGCTCTATTGCTGCGGGAGTGCGTCGTATTGAGGCCGTTACCGCCGAACGCGCGGAGATGTTGGTGGAACACCTTCAGGATGTGCAGACCGAAATAAAGGATTTGTTCAATAATGCACCGGATTTGATGGCTTCGGTGAAGAAGATGTTTGAAGACAACTCCTCGTTGCGCAAACGTGTTGAGAATTTTTCACAACAACGCGCTTTGCAAATTCGCGACAGTTTGTTGGAACGCGCCGAAACCATCGGAGACGTTAAGGTTGTCCGCATGGTAGGCAATGAAAATCCAGAGATCCTCAAAAGCATCGTACCTTTCTTTAAAGGAAAATTCGCTGACGTGAAATTCCTATTGGTGGTGGGTACTGCGTATGAAGAGAAACCTTCGTTGCTGATTTTCTTGTCACAGCCGATGGTCGATGCCGGATTCAATGCCGGGAAAATGATTCGCGAGGCTGCTCAAGCCATCCAAGGCGGTGGCGGAGGACAACCGTTTATGGCAACTGCCGGTGGTAAAAATGTTGCCGGTTTGAACGAAGCGGTAGAGAAAGTTATTTCGATGATCCAATAATTGGAAACAGTTCCAGAAAGGGCGCGTACACCTGCTGTACGCGCCTTTTTTTATGCTTTGATGTAGTGTTGTGCAATTCGTAAAAAGTAACGGCGGCGTAATATCTGTAGTTTCTCCATTTATGCTTTATAAAGGCTTTTTAACTTGAATTTGGCCTGATTTTGTCAGGAAAACACAGCTTGATGTATCCACTTAAATCATGTATGCGGAGGAGGAGGAATTCAAACTTCGGATAAATTCCCGTATATTTGCATTGTTCGATGAGACAATTAACCAAAAAACAAATATCATGAAAAAGTTACTTCTAATTCTTTCGCTTATGATGGCTGTCGCCGAAATGGCGTACGCTATCTTCCCGATGCGTCTTCGCAACGGGTCCGAATTCGCCGACAGCGAAATCTACATCGCGATTGTCGGTCAAAGTTATGCCAACAATGGCGGTTACATTTATTATGACCTGAGTAACAACAACGCAGGTCATGTACAAATGAACACGCTTAACGAAAGTGTCAATACTTTGCACAAGACCAATGGTGACTGGGGGTATGCCAATATCTTCACCAAATTGAGCAACATCGCCAACAAAACGATTTACATCGACCGCTCGTTTGCGTGCCGTATGTTTATCGGTTTCAAATCACCGATGTACCTGCATGCCTTCAACCAAACAACAACCTTCGGTTATGCCGGTGCCAACCTGCAGAATCCTTCTGACCCCAATATCGACTTGCGTTGGGAGGTGATTGAGTTTACATACGACCAGTATGATGTGATGTTTGTCAATACCACTCGTGTGGATGCCTTCCAATATCCGATGGGTATTGAGTTGTATGGTAACACCGCTGCCGGTGCCAACAATGCCTACATGAAACGCGGTGATATTAAGTCATACACCGAAATTATGAATTTGTGGACCTCACAACTTGGTGGTACCGTTTACAAAAACTGCAAAGTCGATTATATTACCAAAGACAATTTGGGCGGCATCATCATGCAACCCTCTAAAATTGATGCGGTAAAGAACGCCAATGTATTCGACAATTATATTAATAACATTTGGAACACCTTCCGCAGCAAACGGTTGCATGCCAATATGGGCGACCTCGGCGAGTGGACTGGCAGTGTGAGCGGCGATGTGTTTACAATGACGCGTGTTACCGATGGTGCGGTAGGCAAGATCTACAGCAAGCCTTCGACCACCGACGCCATTGAGGGAGCCGGTGCATTCGCTTCGGGCAATGGTACGGACCTTGCCTTGCAGGCCATGTTCTGCGGTGCCATCAACCGGGGTATGATTGACCTCAACAAAGGCGACAATGTATTGCAGAACTGGGGGGATGCCTCGAAGTTCTACACCATGAACACTTGGAATGAGTATGTGAAGTTCTTCCACCAGTCGTCGGTAAGCTATCAGACGTACACCTACGCATTTGCCTACGACGATACCTTTGACCAGTCGTCGACCTGCGCCACTTCGCACCCCGACCACTTGAGCGTGAACATCGGCGGTTTTGTGACCGACCAAGGCGAAGGTTACAACGGCAATAGCGGCGGCGGAAACGATGCCGTTTCGTTCAAGACATTGACCTCGGGAGCCACGCTCTCCAGTGCATCCTCCTACAATATCGCGGTCGATTATACGGCTTCGACCACGCGCGACGTGTATTTGTGCATGTACGATAACAGCGGTACCTGGAATGTGATTGGCGAAGTTCACCAACAAGTGTCGGCAGGTTCGGGCACCATCAATTTCACGTTGCCTGTTTCGCCTGCACCGGCCAGTGGTACCAACGGTTATATCTTCAAATGTGACATCCGTCCAACCGGTGGAGCTTGGGATACGTATAAAGCGATGCAATTGGCCGAGAATATCTCCATTTCCGGGGTTAGCTACAGCGACGACGTGTCGTTCAAAACGCTGACGTCTGGTTCTACCATCGCCAGCGCCTCGAGCTACAGCATCGCTGTCAACTACAGCGCTTCGACCAACCGCGACATCTATCTGTGTATGTACGACAACAGCGGTACGTGGAACGTTATCGGCGAAGTGCACAAAAGCGTTTCGGCCGGTACGGGTACCATCAACTTTACCCTACCCGTTTCGCCCACACCGACTGCTGGAACTACTGGCTATATCTTCAAAGCTGATGTCCGTCCGACAGGAGGCGCTTGGGATAGCGCTATCAAGATGTTGTTGGTGGAGAATATTTCGATTGAAACAGCCCAAAACAATTACGACAAGTGGATTCTTTCGGCCGAAAACCCGACTGGAAATTTCTACGATGTACGCTGGAATGAAATTTACGCATGGAGCGGTGTCGAAGGCAAGGCTACCACAGGAGCCTACGAAGGCACTGGCGCTATCGCATGGACGATCAATGCCACCGAGACTTGGTGGGGCTGGGGTATCCACAACGAACACCTGACCTTAGACATGTCGTCGGTTAAAAACTGGTACATCTGCTTTGCCATCAAGACCAACTGCACCGACCCGCTGGCTGTTAAGATTGCCGGTACCAACGGCGAGTACAGCGTGGCCCTGACGGGCAATTATGCCATCGCTCGCAACGGATATTGGCAAACCATGTGCATTCCGTTCTCTGCATTTACCTCTCAAGGTATGCAGCTGGGCAGCCAAACAGGCAACGTACTTTTCTCGATTGTCTGCGAAAATGCCACCAACGGCAGCAAAAACAAATTCATGGAAGTGGACAACGTCTATTACTCAAAAACGTCCATTACACCGACTCAAATTGTCGAAAGAACAACCGATAAAGTTGCTGCAATGAGCATTTGGCCGAATCCTGCAACGGATAGAGTTCAAGTAAAAGGCGTATCCGAGAATGCTACGATTACCATATACGACATGACGGGTCGTGCATTGGTTGTTGAGCAAGCCGAAGACGGCAAGGCCACTATCGACATTACCCGTCTGGGTCGCGGCAACTACATTGTTCGCGCCGATGGTCAGTCACTCCATCTTGTAAAGTAACGCTACATCCACATGTAGAAATTACGATATAGGTTTTTTGATTTGATTGGAATTGGGTGTCCACAGCGGTGGATACCCAATTTTTTTTTGAGTGTGTCCCAATAAGAAGCAGGGTGTTCTGATTCTGAAATCTGGCTTGTCTGTACTAGCAATTGTGATGTTGTGCAGTTTGTTTCAAGTACTTGATGTAGTGTTGTAGTGGTCGTTATTTTTGTGATTACGGCATCGTTTTTGTCTTTTTTTGAATATTTGTAAAGAGTTGAAAATCAGATATTAATTTGTAAAATGTGGATTTTTTGAGGAACTGAGTATTCCACTAATAAGCCGGCGGTTTTCGGAAAGTTTGATTTACCTTAATAAATATGCCTACATTTGCACTGTCCATGTTGGATAATGGATTTTGAATCGAATCTAATTAAATTTTATAACCCTGTCAAGTATGAACAATTTGAAGAAATCCGTAGCGATGTTGATCGGGATGCTGACGCTGGCCTCTTCGGCGTTTGCCTTGAACGATCACATTTTGGTTGGCTATTGGCACAATTTCAAGAATGGTGCCGCCAACGGAATGAAACTTTCGCAGTGCCCTACCTATTGGGATGTGATTAACTTGTCTTTCGGTGAACCGACTTCGCCGACCGACGGCAACATTGTCTATAACCCGACGGCAGACAATATCTATTCGAGTGCCGCCGAGTTCCAAGCCGATGTCCAGTTGGTGCAGTCGCGTGGCCAGAAAGTGCTGCTTTCGATCGGTGGCGCCAATGGTCAGGTTCGTCTCGAAACCGAATCGGCTCGCAATACTTTTATCACCCAAGTGGAAAACATCTGCCGTACCTACGGTTTGGACGGATTGGATGTCGATTTCGAAGGCAACTCGATGTCGTTCAACGAAGGCGACTGTGATTTGGCCAATCCGACTACTCCTGTTATCAAAAACTTGATTTATGCGTTGCGCAAAATTTGCAACGACATGGGCGATGATTTCTTGCTGACCTTTGCGCCGGAGACTTTCTTCGTACAACAAGGCTATAGTTACTACGGAACGACTTGCTGGGGCTGCGACAAACGCGCCGGCTCGTTCTTGCCGGTGTTGTATGCGTTGCGCGACCGTCTCGACTGGCTGCAGGTGCAATACTACAACTCGGGCGTGATTCCTTCGCCCCAAAACCCCGGAGGTGAAAGCTGCGGTACCGAGGATTTTG
>JAGACJ010000164.1 GCA_017614195.1 Paludibacteraceae bacterium | reverse complement strand
GGCAGGCTCAAAACCATTGGCCGACAAATAAGCCAGAATAATGGCAATCCCCACCGTTATTACCGGAATGGCAGTTGACAACATTCCCAATCCCAAACCGCTGATAATTACCGTGGCAGGACCGGTTTGAGAACTGGCCGACACTTGTTGCGTCGGTTTGTATGATTGCGAAGTGTAGTATTCGGTCGATTTGCCGATAATCACACCGGCGGCCAAACCGATGACTACCGACAACGACACCTGCCACCACCAGGCATCTGCGGTGCCGAACAGGAAGGCAAAAATGCCGAAAGTGGCCAGAGCGATGCACACGGCTGCGGTGTTGGTGCCGCGGCTCAATGCTTTGAGCAGTTGCTGCATGCTGGCGCCTTCTTTGGTTTTAACCATGTAAATGCCTATAATCGAAAGCAGTACACCGACCGACGCGATAAGCATCGGTGCGAATACGGCTTTTTCCTGCATGGCCAGATTGCCGTTGAAAGCCGATGCCCCCAACGCCGTGGTAGCCAGAATAGAACCAGCGTAACTTTCATACAAGTCGGCTCCCATACCGGCTACGTCACCTACGTTGTCGCCTACGTTGTCGGCAATGGTGGCGGGGTTACGGGGGTCATCCTCCGGAATGTTGTATTCGGTTTTACCCACCAAGTCGGCACCCACATCGGCGGCTTTGGTGTAAATGCCACCGCCTACACGGGCAAACAACGCTTGGGTCGAAGCGCCCATGCCGAATGTCAGCATCGTGGTGGTGATGATCAGCAAGTGATTTTCAATACCGATAAAGTGGTTCAAAACAATATACCAAAGCGAAATATCGAGTAAGGCAAGTCCTACCACAACCAATCCCATGACGGCTCCCGAACGGAAAGCCACTTTCAGACCGCTGTCCAAGCTCTTGCGTGCCGCGTTAGCTGTACGCGCCGAGGCGTAGGTTGCGGTCTTCATTCCAAAGAATCCGGCCAAACCCGAAAAGAATCCGCCCGTCAGGAAGGCGAACCAGACCCATGGGTTTTGCAGACCGAATACCGACATGATGCCAAACAGCGCTGCCAATACGGCGAATACGATGATGACAACTTTGTATTGTTGCTTGAGATAGGCCATTGCGCCTTGTCGGACATACTCGGCGATTTTTTTCATCAAGTCAGTACCTTCTTCTTCTTTTTTCATTTGCTTGAAAAACATCCAAGCGAATCCAAGGGCCAGCACAGATGCGACCGGCACAGCCCAAAAAATTGACGGAATATTCATAAGCTTACTATTTAAGGTTAATGCATGATTTTATATACAAGTTCTTTCATCAACTCGGTCGAATCGGTGGTGATACCGCCAAGTCCCTTTGACTGGCAGTCGTATTCGCGCAAATAGCCAATGGCCTTGAATACCTGCATTTTGGTGTAGTTGCGCGCCCCTTCCTCGTAGTTGCGTAGCTGGAATTCAGACAGTCCTAACTTGCCGGCTGCCACCGGACGTGACTTGTCTGGCATATATTGGTATATAATCAGGTTTTCAAAATATTTGAATAGTGTGGCGACCAATTCCTGAATCGACAAACTCGAGTTCAAGATGAGCCGGTTGGCACCTGCGACGTCGCGTTTGCAGATGCGGTCGGTCAGCTCGTAGGGTTTGTAGTCACGGCTGATGGCCGTACTGCTTTTGACAATGTCAAGCGTGATTTTGCCTTTTTCTCCTACCAAGATTGAGAGGCGGTCGACAATTTGTTCCAATTGCAGCAAATCCACTCCGACATATTCGACAAGCATCTCCATTGCTGCCCGGTCAATGCTGACTTTCTTTGCGGTGCAAAGTTCTTGAATGAATTGGGGTAAAGCGCTTTCGTAGGGTTTTACGGCTTCGTACACGACTCCGAGTTTCTCGGCCAGTTTCATCCATTTGCTCCGTCCGTCTATTTTACCGTATTTGTAGGTAATGACCAAAACGGTCGACTCCATTGGCCGCTGTAGGTATGACTCGAGCTTCGACAAACTGTCTTTGCGTTGCATGGACTGTGCTTCTTTCAGGAAAATCACGCGGCGTCCCGGAACCGTTGGGTAGCAGCGCGCCTCATTGATGACCGTTTCGATGTCAGCCTCGCGGCCGTAGTGTGTCACTTGATTCCACTCGCGCTCGTCTTCGGGCATGGCATTGCTTTCGATCCAGTTGCAGATTTTGTCGATATAATAGGCCTCTTCGCCCATCAATACGTAGATGGGCGCAAATTGCCGTAATTGCAGTTGCTGCATGATGGCAGCATATTTGTTTTCTTTTGCCAAAACGCTTATCTTTGTATCAAACAAAGATAACAATAATTTTGGAAATTCGGTTTAAAATCATTGAAGGAAAACGCTATATTTTTGATGCGTTTCGTCAAAAATTCGTGCGGGCCACACCCGAAGAGGTGGTAAGGCAGCATTTCTGCCGATTTTTGGTGAACGAACGCCAGTTCCCAATAATCAGTATCGCCAACGAGTGTGGCATGACGCTTAATGGTCGCCAGTTGCGATGCGACACGTTGATTGCCAAACACGCAGTCCCCATTGCGATTGTTGAGTATAAGGCCCCCGAAGTCGAGATTACGCAACAAGTGTTTGAACAGGTGGCACGCTACAACATGGTATATGGCGTTCCTTATTTCTTTATCAGTAACGGACGGCAAACGTACGCTTGCAGGTACGATGCCTCTACACAGCGTTGGTCTTATTTGACAGACATTCCCACATGGGAAGCCATGCAGCCTTAAAGTTTTTTATTCTTCGTTGTGCGCGTAGGCAATGGCGCGATTGAGTTGCTCGTTGAACGCATGACCCAATTTGAATTGTTCGCAAACCTCGTCGAGCAAATGCTCTGATTGCAACATCTTCCCGGTCAGTGGTTTCACCAGACAGTACGACTTGTGTTTCAGCAAATCGATGTCGGCAAAGTCGGCCGGGAAGCCGGCGGGTGCTTTTTTCAATTTGTCGTAGCTGTCGAGCGCAAACCCTTTGGCTTGTGCCATGTTGCGCTTGAAATCGGCGGTGTTGTCGAAAATCTCTTCACGGATACTCTGTAGTTCCTCTTTGTTGGGGCAATAAGCGCCAATGGCCAACAAGTGCGAGTTGAGATATTCTTGTCCTGTTGGCTCTATGTGGAAGTAGTAGCCTCCGTATCCGGACTTTTTCCCCTTTGGACAGACAAAAGCGCCCATGTGGGTTTTGTAAGGACGTTTATCGGCTGAAAACCGTATGTCGCGGTTGATACGGTAGGTGCAGTCGCTTACTGTCAGCCCGGCGCAGCGCAGGTCAAATTCGCTGACACGGGCAATCAGTTGTTGTGTGAAGTCAAAGAAATCGGCCTTTACATCTTGGTACCACGAACGGTTCTGGTCAAACCATGTCTTGTGGTTGTTCTCTGAAAGCTCTGTCAAAAACCGAACGATATTGTGTGTATCCATGTGGTAATTTTTTCCAAAGGTATAAAAAAATCCGGGAACTTGCCCAGTCCCCGGATTTTTATAAATATGACGGATTGGATTATTCGCCCTTGATAGCAGCGATACCCGGCAGAATTTTGCCTTCGATGGCTTCGAGAAGCGCACCGCCACCAGTCGAGATGTAAGATACTTGGTCAGCCAATCCGAATTTGTTGATACATGCTACAGAGTCACCACCACCGATGAGCGAGAAGGCGCCTTCTTTGGTAGCTGCGGCGATAGCGTTGGCGATAGCCTTCGAACCAGCGGTGAAATCATCGCATTCGAATACGCCGGCAGGACCGTTCCACAGAATGGTTTTGGCACCTTTGATAGCGTTGGCGAATTTTTCCTGGCTCTTGGGACCTGCGTCCAAACCTTCGTAACCTTCGGGAATGGCACCCGACGGGCAGACTTTGACGTCAGCGCCCGGTTTGAGCGACATCGAGTCGAAATTAAAGGCGTTGGTTACGACAGAGTCGGTACCCAAAACCAATTCAACATTGTTTTTCTTGGCGAGTTCCTGAATGTTGAGGGCCAAGTCTAATTTGTCTTCTTCGCAGATAGACGCGCCTACGGTACCACCGTTGGCTTTTGCGAAGGTATAGGTCATACCGCCACAGAGCACCAGTTTGTCCACTTTGGTCATCAAGTTCTCGATGATACCGATCTTGGTCGATACTTTCGAACCACCCATGATGGCAACGAACGGACGTTTGATATTGTTGAGCACGTTATCGACGGCTTTCACTTCTTTTTCCATCAAGTATCCCAACATTTTGTTGTTGGCGTCGAAGTAGTCGGCGATGACAGCGGTCGAAGCGTGTTTGCGGTGAGCGGTGCCGAATGCGTCGTTTACATAGCAGTCTGCGTATGAAGCCAACGTTTTGGCGAAATCTTTTTGTTTCGATTTCATTTCTTTTTTAGCGGCTTCGTATGCGGGATCTTCTTTGTCAATGCCTACGGGTTTGCCTTCTTCCTCACCGTAGAAACGCAAGTTTTCGAGCAACAGGGCTTCGCCGGGTTTCAACGCTTTGGCAGCGTCAGCGGCTTTGGCACAGTCGGGAGCGAAAGCTACTTTTACTCCAAGAGCGGCCGAAACGGCGTCAACGATTTGCGAAAGCGAAAATTTGGCATTCACTTTGCCTTTGGGTTTGCCCATGTGCGACATGATGATGAGACTGCCACCGTCGGCCAGGATTTTTTTCAAGGTCGGGAGTGCACCACGGATACGGGTGTCGTCGGTAATTTTACCGTTTTCATCGAGGGGTACGTTAAAGTCCACACGAACAATTGCCTTTTTGCCGGCAAAGTTGAATTTGTCAATGGTTTGCATAATGCTGAAAATTTAAAAATTATTTGTATTCTTCTTTTTGTTTGCTGAAATTGGGCTGTGCCAGAATCATGACCCAGAATTTGCCGGTGCGGGCAACGCCCACAATGGTGGAGTTGTTGTCCATCAAGATGTTACAAGATTCGGGGTTATTGAGCCAATGATCGATGGCCATGAGCTCGTTGCCTTCGACGCAGGCAAGGTTTTCAACGGCATAACGGATGTTCATTCCCGCATCTTTGAGGCGGTCTTCAAGTGTACTTCCGTCGAGTCCCACATGGCTCAAGTACATATACTTGCCTACGACCAATTCGTTGTTGTTGTCGTACAAGTGTTCGGAGTATGCCTTGGCAACATCTGCCAAATCGGCGTTCCAGCGCAACTCGTTTGTCGGTTTGACTTCCTTGTTTCCGCAGCGGCAACCGTCGGCGCGCAGTTCATTCAATTGGTCAAGAATCAGCCCTTCGTCGATTTGGGCGTATGCACTTGCCATTCCAAGGAGCATACAGGCAATCAGTCCGATTTTTTTCATGGTCGATTGGTTTTTCGGCACAAAAATACGCATTTTTTTAATATTGCTCGCTTTCGTTGGGGAAATCTTTGCTTTTTACATCTTCGATGTAATGGCTGACTGCTTTAGTGACCACACCGTTCAGGTCAGCGTAGCGACGCAAGAATCTGGGCGAGAAACCTTGGGTAATGCCCAGCATGTCGTGCATGACCAAGACTTGTCCGTCAACACCGCTGCCGGCACCAATGCCAATGATAGGAATGCTGACCTTTTGGGCTACTTCTGTCGCCAACGATGCCGGAATTTTCTCAAGTACAATGGCAAAGCAACCTGCTTTTTCGAGTAGCATGGCATCGTTGATCAACTTCTTGGCTTCAGATTCCTCTTTAGCACGTATGGTATAAGTCCCATATTTGTTGATGGATTGCGGCATCAAACCGAGATGACCCATGACGGGAATTCCGGCTGCGATGATTTTGGTGATGTCTTCAATCAGTTCCTCTCCGCCTTCGATTTTGAGCGAGTCGGCACCGGTTTCTTTCATGATTCGGATGGCCGCCTCAAGCGAGCGTTTGGGGTTGCCCGAGCACGTGCCGAAAGGCATGTCCACAACAACCAATGCGCGTTTCACAGCTTTGGCAACGTTTTTGGCCATAAAGATCATCTCGTCGAGCGTTAGCGGCAGGGTGGTTGCGTTGCCGCAAATCACATTCGACGCCGAGTCTCCGACAAGCATCACATCCAAACCCGCTTGGTCCAGAATGGTTGCCATAGAATAATCGTATGCGGTAAGCATACTGATTTTTTCGCCACGTTGCTTCATTTCGAGCAAACGGCGCGTAGTGACCTTGCGTTGGTCATCATTAGAATGTACAGACATAGCGTGTTGTTTTTAGACCTCGCAAATTTACAAATAAAATTTGTTACCAGTATACCACCGGACACAAATCTTTTTTCTTGGTCGGAATCGTGTAGATAAGCGAAATCTCGTTCGACCATGAGCCGTTTTTCTTGGTTTGGGTATAGAGGTCGAAGATGTAGTATATTTGCAAACCTTTGTAGTATGCGCCGGCGGTAAACGAAATGGTGGTCACCTGCGTAAAGTCGCTGCGCAGCGATGCTCCGAGTATCACAGGTTGGAAGCATACGCCTGCTCCCAAATAAGCCAAGTCGAAATCGCCTTGGTGCTGATACCAGGCATTGGCGAAGAAGTAACTGTCGGAGTGCACCTTGCTCATCAGGCCGCGGCTTTTCTTTAAGTCTTGGGTATAGTGCACCGTGCCGACGAACCGGCGGGGAAGTTTTTGCGCACCTTCGACAAACCCGTAATCGGGCTCGGCCAGGTGATATACGGCAAAACCCACGTTCAAAATACC
This sequence comes from Paludibacteraceae bacterium, assembly GCA_017614195.1. Classification (GTDB taxonomy): domain Bacteria; phylum Bacteroidota; class Bacteroidia; order Bacteroidales; family Paludibacteraceae; genus Enterocola. The sequence goes on along the minus strand of JAGACJ010000164.1, from coordinate 7,928 downwards.
CTCCCACAGGTAATTGACGCCTGTCGAGAAGTCGAATACGGTACGATGGTCGCTTTCGAAATACTCAACGGTTTCTGGCAGAATCGTGCCTGTCGAAAGCAGGTACTGGTCACCGAAAATCATTTTGTTGTAGTCGGCGTAGTTGGCAAAAACCGTTGCCTGGACACCTAACCGCAAGAAATGTTTCTGGTCGCGCGTCAGGCGGATGGTGTGTCCGTAAATGGCGTCGATTTCGTGTGTTTGGAACGCCCCGTCGGCCATGTTGTCGTAAGTGTAGGCCACACCGACCGAGCACATCCGCTTGTAAATATTCTGATCGTACGAGGCGCGAACGGTATGGTAGTGGTTGCTGAGCATGGGCCATTGCAAACGGTAGTTCAATCCGAATCGAACGGCATAGGCTCCACCGACAACGGCAGGGTTCAGACTGAAAGGCACGATGTTGTGGTTTGAGAAGGTATAGTCTTGAGCGACGGCGGTGACGCTACCCAAAAACAAGGCGCAGATGCATCCGAAAATTTTCAAGTGTGTAGCGTGTTGCATTATCGTACCAGATTTACATGTCCTTTCCGCGTGCCTTCCTTCTTCAACCCTTCGGCATCGCACTCGTATTGTACTACCCATCCGTAAACTCCCCACGGGCAAGCTTTGCCTTGGAACGTGCCGTCCCAAGCGTCTTCCATGCTTTCACCCGTATAGACAATCTCACCTAACCGGTTGTATATGGTGAATTTGAATGAAGTTACATATCTGCCGCCCAAGAAGCGGAACGTATCGTTGGTACCGTCTCCGTTCGGAGTAAAGGCGTTGGGAGCCCAGAATTCTTTCCATGCATAGATTGGAGCCTCGCCGGTAAATCGGCAACCGTATTTGTCGATGGCCAGCACGTTGACGGTAAACGCTTCGTCCACATTGTTCATTTCGTAGGTGTGGCTGATGGTTTGGCCGACAATCTCGGGTGTGCGGTCGCCGGCGTCCCAGTACCAGGTACTGCCAAGGTCGGGAGAGATACCCATAAAGCGTACGGTCGAACTTTCTTCTTCAATCCAGTTGGGATCCACTTCAAAACTAAACACCGGTTCGGGTAACTCGTCGATATATACCGAGTCTTTCTGTTCGCAGCCGTCTTTGGTATATCCTGTTACATAAATCCATGTCGGACCACCGATGGTAGCTCTCAATTTGTCAGACTGGTTACCTGCAATGACATCACTTTGCGGAAAACTTTCCCATTCGTAGGAGGCGGCACCTGTCACCGATAACATGACGGAATCTTCGCGGCCTGGGCAGACGCTGTATTCGTCGAAACGCAACAATGTTTTAGGAGCAGCCAGTAACCCAACCGGTACGTCGAGTGTTGCCACACAACTGCCGCTACGCCCTGTTACGGTAAAGACAGAAACAACATTGATCTTTGTTGTCATGTCGGGTGTGTTGAATCCGTTGCTCCAACTGAATTCCCGTGCACCGGCGGCAGTCAGGGTGAACTCGTGGTTGCGGCATACTGCCGTCGGACCGGTTACCATCAGGTTCGGCTTCGACATGGCCTCGATATGAATGGTGATGGACTTTGTACAATTCTGCTTAGTACCGTACATCACAATGTCGGTGGTCTCTTCCATGATTTGCGAGTATTCGGCACCCGTTGTTCCATCAGGCCAACTGTAGGTCGTGGCACCTTGTCCGATCAGGCGTATGGTGTCGCCTACGCAAACCAAGGTCTCGCCACCAAAGTCGAGAACGGGGTCTTCGACGGGTGTTACTGTCCAAGATGCGGTGGCGGTGCAACTTTTTTCTGTGATAGCGGTTACCGTATAGGTCGAGGTGTTGTTGACCGTCGGCTGCAAGATGGCACCCACATCACCCGTGTCCCACGAGTATCCGTAAGCATCGCCCTCCGCTACAATTTTTACAACGTCGCCATAGCAGGTGGTGACAGGCCCGCTTACCGTTACTTTTGGCAGCGGGTTTACGGTTACCTCTTTGTTCTTGATGGTCAGACAACCGTATTCTGAATAGCCACGAACGGTGTAGATGGTGTGCTGCTCATACGGACGCACGGTAATGCTGGCCGTTTGGTCCGAATTGAACGTGTTCCAGCGGTAGGTGTCGGCTCCGCTTGCGGTAAGCGTAACATCTTCTCCGGCACAGATTTCAGACTCTCCTTCGATGTTGACGATGGGGAGCGGACGGATGGTAATCGGTATGGTCAGAGGAGTGGTGCAACCGTTTAGCGTTCCTTCGACATAGTACGATGACTTGTCTGCGGCAAGCTCTGCCAAGAACCCGATGGTTGATTCATTGTGTGTCCAGTAGTATGCTTCGGAGTTGCCTGTCATGGTCAACAGAATCGAGTCGCCATAACACAAATCGGTTCTGCCGATGTAGCTGACCGTAGGATAGGCATAGACGATAACGTCTTTGTATGCGGTAAACGAGCAGTTGTTGCGGTCAGTACCTGTAGCCGAATAGGTGTAGACGGTTTGGATACCACTGGTAACTGGCGCATCGTACAGGGTGTGCGTGGTGCCTGCGGTGCGGTCTTCCCACAAGTAGGACTCAACGGGGTCGCCCGAGGCGCTCAACTCAATAGGAGTGCCTTCGCAAACCGATTCCGGGCCTGTAATCACCACATCGGGCAAGGCATATACATTGAGGTCGAACCGTGCCACGCTTTTGCATTGTTTGCCGCCATAATCGTTGTAGATGTTGTAACCGGTTACCGAGTAGGTCGTCGGTTGTCGGGTGGTGACGATGTTGTAGTCTTCGGTCGATTCGTCGAACCAGCGGTAAATGTCAGCGCCGTTTGCCTCAAGCGTGGTGGTGTCGCCGGCGCATATCGCATTTTCGCCAGTAATCGTGACGTATGGGTTCTCTAAGGTATAGAGTTGTATCTCGAGCTCGCTCTGGCAACCGTTTTTTGTTCCGCGAACCCGGCATAGTGTGTCGCGCTCGGCTTTGTAGACGAACGAAGAACTGTCCGCGCCGTTTTGCCACAAATAGTAGTCGGCTCCTTGTACGGCTATGCGGAACGTATCATCTTTGCACAAAATGGTGTTGCCCGAGTAGGTCAATTTGGGCAGAGGAATGATAACCATTGTCTTTTGTGCGGTGTTGTGGCAGCTATTCCCGTCCACGCCATATACGGTATAGGTGTTGGTCGTACCTGTGTTAATGTAATAACTGTCACCCGAAAACTCTTGGGCGGTACCACGTTGCCAAGTGTAGGACTGTGCTCCTGTCGCTTGCCATGTGGTCGTTTCGCCATAGCACAATGTGCCAATGCCATTGATGTTGATGATAGGCAGGGTGTCTACCTTAACGGTGAACTCATCGAACCCAGTACAGCTGTTTTCGGCAGTAGCCATTACCTTGTACGTGTTGTCGCTGAACAACGACTCGGTAATCGACGCATTGGTGGGACCATGTGACCAATTGTATTGCAGATTGCCCAATCCGCTGGCAGTCAATGTTACCTCGTCGCCGGAACAAATGCGTTCGCGACCGTTAATCGTAACTTGCGGATTTTGCAAGGCTGTCAATTGCAAGATGGCGTCGGAACAGCATCCGTTGGAACATCCGGTAACCGAAACCAAGGTGTCTTTGGTGACGAGGCACGAAAAGGTTTCTGCCATGCTGCCGGTATGCCATGTGTACGTCTGGGCGTTGTTGGCGGTAATGCGGAACGTGCCCCCCATACATACTTCGGTAATACCAGTCAGTTGGACGTCAGGAAGCGGCTTTACGCGAATATTCGCTTTTTTGGTGCTTTGGCATTGTTCGCTGTCGATGGCGGTGACTTCGTAAGAGAAACTTCCTGTTTCGGTCGGGTAGTTTTTGTATTCGGCACCGGCACCGTAATCTTTCCATGTGTAGGAATAGACGTTTTCGGAAACGGCTTTGAGTTGTATCTGCTCGTTCAAACAGTACTCGGTCGCGCCTTCGATGGAAAATTCCGGCAAAGGCAAAACTCTGAACGTCACTACTGCGTCCGAAGAGCACCCGTCTGTAGTGCCGCGCAGATTGTAGTTGTAAGTTGATACCGACATCGGCGATACCGACAGACTGTCTTTGGTCGAACCGTTGTGCAGCCATTCGTACGAGTCTGCACCTTTCGCTACGAAAGTGGCGGTGTCTTTCAGACAAATCGTTTCCGGCCCATTGTAATAGACAAATGGACGTCGTTTTACAACAAGCAGCGTGTCGATGATGTCGGATGGACACCCCTTGAGCCAGCCTTGCAGTCTTAGCGACAGGTTGTTGTCGGCAATATGGGTGTACACGGCTGTTGACAATCCGGTTGGTGTGTTGTTTTCTTCCCAAGAGAACGACGTGGCGTTTGTTGAGGATGCGTTGATGCGGAAAGTCTCGCCTTCGCAAATCTTCATGTTGCCGCTGATGCTGATATTGGGTTTGGTTTTAACAAAGACGCGGTGTATCTTCGAGGATGAACAGCCGTGCGTGTCGGTACCTTTGACGATAAACGAAGACGTGTTTGTGAGTGGAGACGTTGTGTATTGGGCGCCGTTTTGGTCAACATTCAGCCATGTATAGGTGGTGGCACCCGATGCCGTTAGGGTGACAGGTGTGTCGACACAAACCGAGTCGGGGGCCGAAATTTGGATTTGAGGCAGTGGCAATACGGTTACAAAGAATTCGGCCGAACCTTTACATCCGTGATTGTCGGTAGCGGTTACCTTGTAGTTGGTCGAAACGGACGGAGTCACATAAACCTGTTGCGTGACGATACCGTGTTGCCATTGGTATTGGGTCAAGTTGTCGCCAATAACCGAAAGGGTGTCGGCGACCGATGTCCCGTAACAGATTTCGTCGCGACCGGTAATGTTTACGCGGGGGAGCGGATAATAATCGAGTTGCAGGTCGATGGTCGAGGTGCAGTCGCCCTGTTTGCCGGTTACGGTAAACAGTTGGGCATGTGCCACAGCGGTGATATCGGTTCTTATTTCGTCGGTATTCCCGTCGTTCCAAAGATATTCGAACGCTCCCTCAAGTTCGACACGGTAGTTGTCTCCAATGCACGCGACATTGTACGAATAGCTCAACTCGGGGTGAGGTATGGTTAAGGATTGTTTTGAAGCGCTTGACTTGCATCCGTTTGCGTCAGTTCCAAAAACGGTATAGCGTCCTGTTTGTGTGACGGTAAGGTTGGCCGAGCTCGAAATCGCGTTGCCGGCTTCGTTCTGCCAATAGTAGGTTTTGGCGCCAGAGGCAGTCCAGACGGTTGAGGCGTCTTCACAGAAACTCGTTTCTCCTTCAATCGACAGGATGGGCAGTTGCAGTACATTGACCACCCAGTTGGCAGTATCTTTACATCCGTTAAGACCGGTTACAATCACCTTGTATTCGGTGGTGTCGGTCGGAGCAACCGTCAAATCGCGCGTGTGTGAATTGGCTCCCATCCAGTCGTAGGAGGTTGCATTGGTGATTGCCGTCAGGGTAATCTCATCGCCAAAGCATACTTGGTTGTTGGCTTGGATATAAACCGAAGGCAATTGCTTCGGAGTAATGTCGATTTTAGCAGAGTATTGGCAGCCGATGGCATCGGTGGCTTCGACTCTATAGGTCGTCAACCCGTCATCCGACACCAATGTGTCATCCAAATAAGTCTTGTCGTTGCCTTGGGGTTGGGCAATGTTTTTCTTGAACCAGGTCCAATGTTGCATCGAACTGGCGCCAATGAGATACAAGCGGTTTTCCTCGCCCGAACAAGGGTCCGTGCCGTCAATGCTGATTTCGGGGAACGCTTTGACATTGACGAGGAATGTGCGTTCAGTCGAACAACCGGTCTTTGTCTGTAGTGTCATTTTTACAGAATAGTTGCCAGGCTGTTGATAGACGTGTGTATGATTGGTGCTGGGGTTGTAATCCACATCGGTGCCGTCGCCGTAATCCCAAATGGCTAAAGTGATAATATCGTTCTCGACCTTACTCGTATCGGTAAAGGCGATTTCGCCCAAACATTGCTGCGTGTAGGTGAAGCCCGGTTTGATGACCACGGGGTTCAGTTCGGTCGAAAGCGTGGTGGTAAAGCATCCCTTGGTGACTTTGCAGTAATAGACAACTCCCTCGGTGATGCTGGCACGGGGAATGGTTACCGTATAAGGCGTGGCGGGGTCAACCGCAATGGGAATATTGTCGCTCCGGCTCCACTCATAACTGTCAAACATGTCGGGGGCGGAAATGGTGGCATCGGCGTCGCCGCAAGCATAAGGTGTCAGCGACAAAGCCTGTGTCTCGCCTCTAAAATAGCCGTATGCCTCATGACTACCGGCGTTGGGGTGGCCTGTACCCAATCCTTGCAGACAGTCGTGGGTGAGCAAGGTGATTCTTGCGGTTTGTCCGATGTAGTCGCCCAAGTAAATGTATTCGGTTGTCCAATCGCGATATACATAGTACGATTGGCGGGTCATGCTCTGCAACGAACCGAGGGGACACAAGTTGGTATTGCGGGTCATGATACCGGTTTTGGTTGAGTCGGCGTCTGCGACAAATTCACCGCAGGTCGCTTTTGAGATAACATCGCCGGTTACAGGGTCGACAATGTTGATGCTCATCAAAAAGTAGGGGATACGTGGTCCCCGATGGTTTTCGCCTTGAGCTTCCGGGGCTTGCAAGGCGCATGCGTATTGGCAGGTGAGCAGTACCGTGTTTTCGGTGATTTCAAACTCGTACTCCATCTTTTCGGCAGCGGCGTGCTCGGTACAAACACCTTCAGGAGTTTTGCCTTCGGCCAAAGTCGGGCCGCCGATACGTCCTGCCGACGAGTAACCTTCGGGTGTGGTGTATAGCGTGTTGTAGCATGATAAGACAGGGTCGGCGGCGTGGGTGTTAATTGCTTGGAAACGACTGATACGGGGAATTTGCAGGTCTTCGTAGGCGGGATCCCAGGTAAAGGGCGTCCACTCATCGTAATAGTAAACCTCGTGCAAAACACCTTCGTCATCGGTATAAGATGCGGCGTCGTCGCGTTCGAACCAGCCGGTGTACAGTCTCCATCTGGAAAAGTTGCCCAATGAAAAGTCAAGGTTGGGAGAGTCCACGTTGGTTTGACTGGCTGCCGGGTATGCAGGTGACAAGGCAAGCAGCAGACTTGCAGACAGCATGCAGATACGCTTCGTCAGTGATTTGGTGTTTTTCATGGGTGGACTAGTCAAACGAGTGGCAAAGTTATAGCTTTTGACCGACATGACCAAACTTGAAGTATTAAAGATTTCAAAAGCAAGGGATAGAAGTGTTTGGCGTATAGATTTTTTTCTAAAATCTATTGCACAAAAAATCAATAAACACTACTTTTACGTCAGATTTGTTTGAAAGTTATGGCAAAAGAATTTGATTTTAGCGGCAATGACGATGATGCATGCATCCGTTTTATCTTGTCAAAATTACCCGAAAGCGTGAAGAACCGTGTAAACGAAGACGATGTCCAATATTTCTTGGATGCCGAATTTGACTATTACGACTCCGAGGGGTTGCTCGAGGACAGCGCCGAAGAAGTGGAGATTGACGAGGAAGATCTGGCTGCCTATATTCTGAAAGCAGCCCGCAAAGACGGAATGGAACACATTGACGCCGAAGCGCTTGAGTCATTTTTGGACGCTGAATACGAATATAACTCCCAATTGTATAAATAACAGGTATGCGCTTTTTGTCCTTTTTGGCGCGTTTGCCGTGGGGCGTGATGTACGCAATCTCGGATTTTTTGTACCTTATCATGTATTATGTGGTAAGGTATCGTCGTGGGGTAGTGGCCAAAAATCTTCGCAATTCGTTTCCTGAAAAGACAGATGCGGAGTTAAAAGTGATTGAAAAAAAATTCTACCGTCATTTTGCCGACCTTTTTGTCGAGATTCTCAAGTTGATGCGAATCACCCCGCAAGAGTACCAGCGGCGGGTGCGGTTTCTGGATG
>JAGACJ010000163.1 GCA_017614195.1 Paludibacteraceae bacterium | reverse complement strand
GCGGGGTGTTGAAGGGAGCGGTGTGACAATGAGTGGTAAGACCAATCCTCTCTTCGGCTCAATTTTGATTACCGGCAATCCAAGCGAACATCGGTTAGCCCATTTTGCGGCGGGGAACGTGCTGTTTACGCAGGACTGGCTCCAAAGAATTGAAACGCACCTATTTCGGTACAAACGGCGAATTGTTCAAAAAACGCGAGAGCCTAATGCGTCCGATACAAGAAGAGATTTACAATGCCGTGAAGGACTTGTGCGAGAGCAAAGGTTACCAATTGGTTCTGGACCGCGCTTCGGGCACCAACATCATCTTTGCCAACCCCGCCATCGACATTAGCGACGAGGTGCTGGTCAAAATGGGATATGCCAAATAATCCTCAAAATTAGAGATTAGAAATCAGAAACAATAAATTATCGATATGAAAAAATTATTATTAGCCATTGCCTTGGTACTTCCCTTGACCATGATGGCTCAAGACGTAAAAATCGGCTACATCAACCGCCAAGAAGTCATCTCTTTGATGCCCGAGGCAGACGCTGCCATGAAACAACTTGAAGACATGCAGTTGAAGTACAGTCAACAAGGCAAAGCGCTTCAAGAAGAATTGCAACGCAAATATCAGGAATACCAAGAATATTCGACAAGCGAAGGTGCTGACGAAAATATTCTAAAATACAAGGAACAAGAAATTATGCGTTTGCAACAAAGCATGCAAGAGTTCAGTCAAAATGCTCAGCAGACACTCGAAAAGAAGAACCAAGAGTTAATGGCTCCTATTTTGGACAAGTTGCAAGACGCCCTGAAAAGAGTTGGCGACGCAAACGATTTCTTGTACATCATCGACAACACTGCAGACATTCTGCCCTATATTTCGTCGAAAGCCATCAACGTGTTGCCACTTCTTAAAAAAGAACTGAACTTGAAATAATTGGTATATGGCCTCCAAACAAGTCATCGGAGTATTTGATTCGGGCTATGGAGGCCTGACCATTTTGCAGGAAATCCGGGCATTGCTACCTGAATACGACTATGTCTATTTGGGCGACAATGCCCGGACTCCATATGGAAGCCGCTCGTTCGAAGTCGTATACAACTTTACGAGGCAAGCGGTTGACAAACTTTTCAGTCTCAACTGCCGGTTAGTAGTGCTGGCCTGCAATACCGCCTCTGCCAAAGCGTTGCGTTCCATTCAGCAATGCGACCTACCACACTACGGCACCGAAAAGCGCGTATTGGGCATCATCCGACCCACTGCAGAAGCCATTTGTTCTCAAACCCAAACACGACACATCGGGTTACTCGGTACCGAAGGTACAGTCAGTTCCGGGTCATACTCTATGGAGATTCGCAAATTAGCGCCCGACATCTGTGTCACTGGGCAAGCCTGCCCCATGTGGGTGCCACTCGTCGAAAATGGCGAAGCGGCAAGCGAAGGAGCCGACTATTTCGTTCGGAAATACATTGACGACTTGTTACGAAAAGACGCTGACATCGACCTCGTGGTATTGGCCTGCACCCACTATCCTCTACTCTACGACAAAATACGAAGATACCTACCCCAGCACATCAATATTGTGCAGCAAGGTCCCATTGTAGCCGAAAGCTTGCGCGACTACCTGCAACGACACGACGATATGCGCAGCGCCTTGTCTCAAAACGGCACCTGCACCTACCTCACGACCGAACAATCCGAGAAATTCGCCCGATCGGCCTCGGTATTCCTACAATCGCCTATCGACGCCACTCACACCGACATCTAAACGGTATCGGCTCCTTATTCAAATGATTTTCATTTAGATAAGGAAAATGAATTGTTCAAAAAACGCTACATTCTCTTCGATTTTATCGAAACGATGTTTCGGTTTTTCGTTGATGTTTATTACCTTTGCACCCGCAAAAATAGAGTTTATGCAAGACATTAGAAACATCGCCATTATCGCCCATGTTGACCATGGTAAAACCACATTGGTTGACAAAATGCTAATCGCCGGATCGCTTTTCAAAGATCACGAAAAAGCCGGAGAGTTAATCCTTGACAACAATGATCTTGAACGAGAACGCGGAATTACGATTGTTTCAAAGAATGTCTCAATCAACTACAAAGGAACCAAAATCAACATCATAGACACTCCGGGACACTCCGATTTCGGAGGCGAGGTGGAGCGCGTGCTGAATATGGCAGACGGTGTGCTACTGCTTGTCGACGCTTTTGAAGGTCCGATGCCACAAACGCGCTTTGTATTGCAAAAAGCCATCGAAATTGGATTGAAACCTATCGTTGTCATCAACAAGGTGGACAAACCGAACTGCCGCCCCGACGAGGTGCAGGAAGCCGTATTCGATTTGATGTGCAACCTCGACGCCACCGAAGAGCAATTGGACTTCCCCACGCTGTACGGTTCGGCCAAACAGAACTGGATGTCGGAAGACTGGCACAACCAGACCGACAACATCCTGCCACTACTCGACGCCATTGTCAAATACATTCCGGCACCGACCCGTCTTGAAGGCACCGTGCAAATGCTGATTACATCGCTTGACTACTCATCGTATGTCGGCCGCATTGCCATCGGTCGCGTGCACCGCGGTACACTCAAGGAAAACACCGATGTCATGCTGGTAAAACGCGATGGCAGCCGCATCAAATGCCGCATCAAAGAGTTGCAGGTTTTTGACGGTTTCGGACGCGCCAAGGTTTCGCAAGTGGAATCGGGCGAGATTTGCGCCCTCATCGGAGTCGATAAATTCGATATCGGCGACAGTATCTGCGATGTGGAGAATCCAGAGCCACTTCCGCCCATTGCCATTGACGAACCTACGATGAGCATGGTTTTCACCATCAACAACTCTCCGTTCTTTGGCAAAGACGGCAAATTTGTGACCTCGCGCCACATTCACGAGCGTTTGGTCAAAGAATTGGACAAGAACCTCGCCTTGCGTGTGGTCAAAGAAGAGCACAGCGATGTTTGGCATGTTTATGGCCGTGGCGTACTGCACTTGTCGGTGCTCATCGAAACGATGCGTCGCGAAGGATACGAACTGCAAGTCGGTCAGCCCCAGGTAATCATAAAAGAAATTGACGGACAAAAATGTGAGCCAATCGAACAACTGACGGTCAATGTTCCTGAAGAATTTTCGGGTAAGGTGATTGAAATGGTATCGAACCGCAAGGGTGAAATGCTCAACATGACCGCCAAAAACGACCGCATCCACCTCGAATTTGAGATTCCGTCACGCGGCATTATCGGGCTGCGCACCAACATTCTGACCGCCACTACCGGCGAAGCCGTGATGGCGCACCGCTTTGTCAAATACGCACCTTTCAAAGGAGAGATCGAACGTCGTACCAATGGTTCGATTATCGCCATGGAAAGCGGTACTGCCTTTGCATACGCACTCGACAAACTGCAAGACCGTGGCAAGTTCTTTATCTATCCGCAAGAAGAAGTGTATGCCGGACAAGTCGTTGGCGAACACTGCAAGGAAGGCGACTTGGTGGTCAATGTCACCAAATCGAAAAAACTAACCAACATGCGTGCTGCAGGTTCTGACGACAAGGTAAAACTGGCTCCGCCAATCGTATTGAGTCTCGAAGAGGCGTTGGAATACATCAAGGAAGACGAATACGTCGAGGTAACTCCGCACGCCATGCGCTTGCGCAAGATTATTTTGGACGAATTGGAACGTAAACGCGCAGCCAACCGCAGTCAGCAACAGGCATAACAATGACGCACCATATTGCATATATCGGTATGGGTAGCAATATCGGCGACAGAGCCACCGCATTGCAACGTGCGATGGCTCTGCTTGCATCGAAGGCTGGGAGAATTATAGCCCAATCCAGACAATACGAAACCGTTCCTGTCGGATTTGATTCACCCAACAACTTTATCAACATGGCGGTTTGCCTCGAGACTAAGTTATCGCCACAGGCACTGCTGCGGACGACCGAAAGTATTGAACGGGATTTGGGCCGCACGCAAAAAAGCCAAAATGGAAAGCACTTTGACCGCACCATTGATTTGGATATTCTGTATTATGACCAAAAGGTGTATCATTATCGCGGACTAATCATCCCGCACCCACGACTTCACGAGCGTCGTTTTGTACTCGAGCCGCTATGCGATATTGCACCGGACATGACACACCCGTTACTGCTAAAAAATCACAGAGAACTATTACAAATGCTAGGCATTTAATCGTTTTGGCATTACGAGAAACAAAAAAGCGGAAGTAGAAACTTCCGCTTTTTATATTCTATCGGTTAAATTTATCTGAAAAGATAACGCACTCCCAAACACAATGAGCCGTCGAACAGGCCTCCGTAATTGAACGCAGTCCAAGGTTGCCCGGTTTCCTTTTCGCCGAAGGCCGGACCTATATATGGACGCCAGTCAATGGACAATTGCAAAGGTATCTCGAAATTGTATTCAAAGCAGAAACGGCCGGCAATACCTATCGTAGCAGACAATGCTGTCGGGGAGCCTGCGCCATAGTTCGACGTGTCGTAAACTGGATCACCCACTTCGTTGAGCCACATATAATAGCCATGGTGATTCCAGTTAAAACCAGCACCAAAGCCAATACCTGCCAAAAAATTCCACGAACCTTTATGCTTCCACGAATTGAGTGGTGTTACCCAGTCGTAAGTAAAAACGGCCTCGACTCCTTGATAGAAAGAAGGAAATCCAAAGTCGAAATCAATGACATTGCCACGCTCGACCGTATGTTGGTACGACAATTCCAAGCCGTTACCAACACGTGCACCAATGGCACGCGGTTGGGCATAGACAAAACCAAGACAGCTCAAAGCGGTTATCAGGCAACACAGAATTCGTTTCATAGGGGTTCTAAATAAAAACAAGGTCTTGCGCCTTTCGGCACAAGACCTTTGTATTAGGAAATCAAATTAGAATTTGTAGCGTACACCGAGGCAGATGGAATACATACCTGCATCATAAAAACGCAAGTAGGGATCATCGGCAATTACCAGTTCGGGGCCGATAACCGGACGCCAGTCAACCGACAACTGAAGCGGGAACCAGAAATTGTATTCCACACCGATACGACCGGCGACACCGAAACCGATTCGGCTATATCCGTATTTTGCCACATAAGTATTACCGTAGGCATCATAAGCATAGTCGCGATACAAGGGCCATCCAAAACCTGCGCCAGCACCGACACCTGCATACCAGTTCCATTCACCTTTGTGTTCCCACGATGAAATCGGGAAAATCCAATCGTAGGTAACGGCAGCCTGAACACCAGTAAAGCCATTCAAACCGGCTTCAATTGACAACATATTGTCACCAAGACCATGTTCGTACGAAAATTCAACGCCATAGCCCAAACGAGCACCAATAGCACGGGGTTGTGCCACTGCGGCAACCACACCGGCAACCATCAAAGCTGCCAAAACAATTAATTTCTTCATTTTTAAAAATTTATAAATTTACAACTGATTTTTGGTTCTTCTTCAAAAAACCGCTGCAAAGGTACAATTTTTTAGGTTATAGAATATGTTATTTAACATATTTCTGCAAAAAAAATATCAATATGACGGTCATACTACCGCCTCGGCATCATTCTTATCCTGCCGGATGTAGGAACGAATCGATGTGACGTTTCTTTTTCTCCTCGTAAATTTCGTTGAGCGGAACCATGATGCCACATTCAATGACATGACCGAACGAATGGCATACAGCCGCACCGAAATAACGCATTTTGGGCGATAGTCCCATGTAGGCGTTGACCAGAGGCGGAACATTCACACCCAACGAACGCACTTCGGCATTCAATATCTTGTAATTGTCCTTAAAGTCGTCATATACAAACAGTTTTTCGGCTTCTTGACGTGTCATCACTTGCGGGAACGGTACCTTTGGAGTAACCAACTGTTCGGTATCAGGGAACTGTTTGGACAAAAGACCGAAAATCAGATCACGTGCTGTTCCGTTGTAGTTCGGATACAAGGTCATCTTACCAAAACAATAGCGTAACTGCGGATTCTTCACAAAAACAGCACCCAATCCATCCCACAGGTTATCGAGCGCAAACAGACTTTTGGCACCCATTTTGGTCGATTGGTAGTCGGGTTGCACAAACGAGCGTCCTAACTCTACGGTATAGGGCAAATATTCTTTGACAAACTTGTCCGAAAATTGCAAAATCTCGCCCGTACACAAATTGGGTTGTCCATCAGGCAGCAACGACACGTTTTCGCCCAAAATATAGCGGTAACCGCCAAGAATCTCCTCTGACTGCGGATCCCACACGAATAGCTGGACGTAAGGGTTTTCCATGGTATCGAACTCATCGATATCCATTTCTTGACCCGTACCGCCACTGGCTGCCCGAAACGTCACTTCGCGCAAACGGGCGATTTCGCGCATACAGTTGGGCATTTGTGCCGCTGTTCCGCAATAGATTTCATTGCCACCCTTGTTGGTATGGCGCAAAAAGCGTTCGGGAGTCAGTTCCGCTTTAATCAGCGCCCGGTCAACACGAGGAATAATTTCTTGCATATCGTAATTGTTTTTACAGTGTGTAAACCAAATTTCTAACCTCCTGCGCCCATTGCAGCGGGGTTTTGCTCTCGTCAAAACGGTCGTAGGGAATGGGCTTCCCTATTTTGACCCGCACTTTGCGGCCTTGCTGCCTATACACCTCGCGCGGGAGCAACATCATTTCCAAATTGAGTTTGATTCGCAAAAAAGCCCGAATCTTGGCAACCCAGTAGAAAAAGGCTGAATTCACGGCCTCGATCCGAACGGGCACCACCTGGCGAAGGTAATCGCGCGCTTTAATGACAAAGACTTTTTTCCACTCACAGTCTTGAACGACGCCATGGATACGGCGCGACACCATTCCTGCCGGGAAGAACATAATCTGCGCCTCCGACTCGAAGGCATGGTTGATTTTGTCGGCCAAGTCGCGGCTTTGACCGCCTGTTTTGTTGACGGGAATCAGCATTTCGCGAATGGGAGTTAGCGCTTGCAGCATATCGTTGGCTGGAATGAGCAGCTGAGTCGGGTAATGCGGACCCACCGTAGCGACGGCCGCCAACACATCGACTCCCCCCAGCGGATGATTGCAGACAAACAGACAGCGCTGATCGGAAGCCGGCAGGTTTTCGATGCCCGAGACTTCGACTTCAACAGGCAGCTCTTCGAGTGCCCGACGCATAAAATCAACGTTCTTGTACGGACCGATGCGGCGCAAAATATCATTGTACCAGTCTTGACGGATCGTTTTCTTGAGCAACCATACCATCCAGCGCGACGGACGGCGTTTCATTTTCGCTGCCAAGACGGACTCAATATCTATTTGTGTGACTGCACTCATAATCAAGGCACAAATTTAGTGTAAATTTTGCAAATCACCTCTATTCGTCTCCAATTTTATTCACAACTCATAAAAGAGGTCGTTTGGCGTGATGTTGATAACTTTTGTGGGGAATTGTGTCTAAAAAAGTTGTAAAATGTCGCAAAACACTATAATTTTACCGAAAAATTTGAGCAAGAGTTACAACATGCTGTCATTGATAGGAAATAGCGAAGCCAAGATGGATGCAAAGGGACGGGTATTTGTACCTGCCTCGTTCCGTCATTTGCTTGACGACCAGCATGTTTTCGTACTGCGCAAAAGCTTGTTCAACCAATGTCTCGTACTCTACCCCGAGGAAACTTGGAACGAATTGATACAAGTGCTACGCAGTAAATTAAGTCGTTGGAAACGCGAGGAAGAGCAGATATTCCGCCAGTTTGTAGCCGAAGCCGAGCGCATTGAACTGGAAGACAATGGCCGTATGCTGATTCCCAAACGTTATCTGACCGCATTCAATTTTGAAAAAGATGTTCGTTTTGTAGGGTGCGACTCGACCATTGAAATTTGGCCTGCTGGAAAAATTGAGGAAACCTTTGTTGAAACAGAGACTTTGGCAACCGAAATTGAACGGCTGATGTCGGAGCAGACCCCCTAAGACGAATAACGCATACAACACGGCGGCTGTTGCCGTCTAACGCTACTAACAAACAGACAGAAGCACCATATAATAGAGAAAACCATACCATGCAAGATTACCATGTCCCCGTATTGCTTGACGCAAGTGTCACGGGTCTTAACATACAACCCGGAGGACATTATGCGGACCTGACATTCGGTGGAGGGGGACACTCTCGCGAAATTTTGCGCCGTATGGACCAAAACGCCCGACTGCTGGCATTTGACCAAGACAAAGACGTGCTTCGGAACTTGCCCGATGACAAGCGGATAATTTTCGCCCAGTCCAATTTCAAATACCTTTGCAACTTTGTCAGGTATTACCAATTGGGACCGCTCGACGGAATTTTGGCAGATTTGGGTGTGTCGTCGCACCACTTCGACGACGAGCAACGCGGGTTTTCGTTCCGCTACGACGGGCCGCTTGACATGCGCATGAACCAACAGGCCGATCTGACCGCCGAAGTGATACTCAACGAATATTCAGAGCAACAGCTTGCCGACATATTCTACCTTTACGGAGAACTCGACAGCGCCCGTCGCATAGCCCGCAACATTTGCGAACAACGCAAGACGAAACGCATTGCCAACATTGCAGATTTCAAGGATCTGCTCGCGCCATTCGGCCGCAACAACGACAAAAAATACATGGCGCAAGCATTTCAGGCCGTTAGGATTGAAGTCAATGGCGAAATGAACGCCCTGAAAACGATGCTCGAATCAACCGCCAAGGTACTGCGCACTGGAGGCCGGTTGTCGGTCATCACCTACCATTCGCTCGAAGACCGCCTGGTAAAGAACTTCATCAAGGCAGGCAATTTCGAAGGAAAGGTGGAACAAGATTTTTACGGGCACACCAGACAAATATACAAAACGGTGGGAAAAATGATTACACCCACACCTGAAGAGCAAGAGGCAAACCCTCGCTCGCGGAGTGCCAAATTACGAATTGCCGAAAAAGTATGAGTTCAAAATTGAAAGAGAAAATCAGCAAATGGACATCGAGCCCCGATTTCAAAGAGGTGCGCGAAATCAGTCTGCGCGACATTTTGAACGGCAACTTCATTGTTTACGATTTTGCTATCAAACAAATCGGTTTGGTGATTCTGACATTGATTCTCATCTTTGTCTATATGCAGAACCGCATGGTTTGCGAGCAGAAACTGGCACGTATCGACGAGCTGAACAAGGAGTTGGATTACGAGATTCAGGTAGCGCTCCAAACCGAGGCCGACTTGAACGCGACCAGTAAGAAAGAAGAACTGAAAAAGAAACTCAAAGACCACCAGATAGAATTGAAAGACCTTGACAACAGACCGAATTATGTCTATGTAAAATGAAAATCGCAGCAATCGTCATATTGGTTTTGTTCGGATTACTGACTGTCGCAGTGATCTATGTGGCGCTGCGTAGCGACAAAGACACTCCGCACGAAAGCATCATGCTGCGCTACACCGTATTTTGCGGGTTTGTACTGGTTGCTTTCGGCGCCGTCCTCCTGCAAATCATACGGTTGCAATTCATTGATGGCGACAATCTACGCAAATTGAGCGGTCACTCTTTTAACCAAACCGACACCATACGCGCCCAACGCGGGAACATCTTGTCTGAAGACAGACGGCTGATGGCGGCAACCGTGCCGGAATACTATGTCACAATTGACATGAACGCTCCAGGTGTAAGAGACATTCCCAAAAAAAGCAAGGTTTCTTACTTTGAAAGGGACATAGACGCATTGTCGGATTCGCTTTCAAAAATGTTCAAAGACGCCACTCCGGCACAATACAAGGCATATCTGACTAAAGGGTACATAAACAAGCGGCCTTGTCGTGTGCGAAAAGAGAAAATCTCGTACACCGACTATCAACGCATGATTCATAATTTTCCGCTAATCAACAAGCCATACGTTGTCACCAGCGAAAAACGGGTAAGCCGTACAAAGCCATACGGAGGATTGGCCTCCCGTACCATTGGCGACACTTATGGTATCGAAGTGAAAGGCGGACGTTGTGGATTGGAGAAGTATTATAATAACTACCTGAAAGGACAAGACGGCTTGACCACCAGTATCTGGCTGGCAGGTAAAAAGCACAAACAGGTTATTCAGCCAGCTGTTGACGGTTGCAACATCATCAGCACCATCAACATCGATATTCAAGAAGAGATGCACAATGCCCTGCTTGATGCACTCAATAGCTCGAAAGCAGATGCCGGAGTCGCCATCTTGATGGAGGCTTCAACTGGTAAAATTATCGCTATCAGCAATTTAGGCGCTGGGGGAACTGGGTATATAGAAAAAAGCAACTACGCGTTCTCCAGCGAAATCGAACCCGGTTCAACCTTTAAGACCCTGTCGCTGATGGTGGCTTTGGAAGACGGGAAAATAGATACGACCACCCGCGTGGACACTTACAACGGTTTATACAAGTTTTACGACCGCGCGATGAAAGACCACAACTACAATGGTTCGAAAGGAGGCGGCTATGGCGTAGCCACCGTCCCTGAACTGCTATACCAGTCGTCGAACGTGGGCATTTCGCGCATTATTTACGACAACTATGCCAAAAACCCGCAGGACTTTATAGACGGCATTCGCAAAACGGGTTTCGGCACACACATGGACATGGAGATTCCTGGGGCCGGAGAGGTCAAGATCAAACCGGTCGAAGATTTTTCGAAGACCACCCTGCCATGGATGTCAATCGGATACGAAGTGACTGTACCTCCCATCTATATGCTCACCTTTTACAACGCCATCGCCAACAACGGGCGCATGATGAAACCGATGTTCGTCACGAGCATCGAGCGTAAGGGAGAGGTTGTCAAGACATTTGAACCGGAGGTCATCAAAGAAAAGATCTGCTCCGACGCAACATTAGGCAAAATTCGAAAAATGCTGGAAGGCGTGGTGACACAAGGAACTGCCAAGGCCGTAGCTTCGGATTTGTTTCCAATCGCAGGAAAAACCGGTACCTCTCAAATCACCAACGAACAAGGACGATACAAAGACGAAAACGGCATAGCCCTGCATCAAATCACGTTTTGCGGGTATTTTCCGAGCAACGATCCGAAATACACCTGTCTGGTTTATATCAAGAATCCAAAGGAAGGACCAAGATCGGCAGGCCGTCTATGTGGCGGAGTGTTCAAACGCGTAGCGGAAAAAGCCTATATCTGCGACAGCAGACCGCAAAACAAGTCGGAATTGGATTTGAAAAAAAACCAACAGATACTTGATTCTATTGCTGGGGTGGAAAGCAAAAATTACGACTGCGCCGATTATGGAGAGATTCTACCCGATGTAACTGGCAAAACCTTACAAGAAGCCACCTACATGCTCGAAAACAACGGTTGGTCGGTATCGGTCGAAGGGGTAGGACGTGTCAAAGAACAAATACCTGCGGCCGGCACAAGACGCGACGGTCGGGGCGACAAAGTAAAACTGAAACTGATGTAACATGAAACTTGAGGAACTGATCAAAGCCATCCAACCTGTCAAAACGACGGGCAACACCCAAATCGAGATCAAGCAAATTTGTTTTGACTCGAGACTGGTTGCGGCAGGTACGCTATTTGTCGCCGTCAAAGGAAGTGCCAGCGATGGTCACAATTACATCGAAAGCGCCGTGTCAAAAGGTGCTGTGGCAGTTGTTTGCCAAACACTTCCCGCGACACTTGACAACAATGTCTGTTACATCACTGTTCAAAACAGCGCTATCGCGTTGGGGCAATTGGCCGCATGTTTCAACGGATTTCCGAGTCGCAAGATGAAGGTAGTCGGCGTAACGGGGACCAATGGAAAAACGACCATTGCCACCTTGCTGTACCACTTGTTCCGTCATGCCTCTTACAAAGTCGGATTGCTCTCGACAGTTTGCAACTACATCGACGACGAGCCAGTGGCAAGTACGCACACCACTCCCGACCCCATTGAGACACAGGCACTGATGGCCCGCATGGTGGAAAAAGGATGTACCTATATGTTCATGGAGGTAAGCTCGCATGCCATTGACCAAGACCGCATCGCCGGCATTGAGTTCGACGGGGGCATCTTCACCAACTTGACCCGCGACCACTTGGATTACCATAAAACGGTTGACGCCTACCTCAAGGCAAAGAAGAAATTTTTTGACCAACTGCCAGCCCATGCGTTTGCACTGACGAACGAAGATGACAAGACTGGCCGCGTAATGTTGCAGAATACCGCGGCAGCCAAATACGGATACTCGGTCAGAGCGCTCGCCGACTATCGTGCGAGAGTTCACGAAAGCAGTTTCGAAGGCATGGAACTCGAAATCGACGGCCGTTCGCTGTTCGTCCATTTTGTAGGAAAATTCAATGCCTCCAATCTCGTTGCAGTTTATGGTGCCGCACGGCTGTTGGGCATGGACACCGAAGAAGCATTAGTGGGTATCAGCACCTTGCACTCGGTGGCAGGTAGGTTTGACACTGTATATTCGCCTGATGGGATTACCGCCATTGTCGATTACGCCCATACTCCCGATGCGCTCAAGAACGTACTAAAAAGCATCAATGAAATCAGGCGGGGCATGAGTGGCAGACACCGTATCCTCTCAGTAGTGGGTTGCGGGGGCAACCGCGACAAAGGCAAACGCCCCATGATGACACGCGAAGCGTTGCTCGGAAGCGATGATGTGATTTTGACATCCGACAATCCTCGTTTCGAGAAACCGGGAGACATTTTGAAAGACATGATGGAAGGCATCGAAGAAGAAGATGCCAAACGAATTCTCATTATCGAAGACCGCGAACAAGCGATCAGAACCGCCTGTCGCATGGCCACCGCCGGCGACATCGTGCTCGTTGCCGGGAAGGGACATGAGGATTATCAAGAAATAGAAGGGGTGAAGCACCCGTTCAATGATAAGGAAATATTAAAAAAGACATTTAACAAATAACCACATATCGTTATGTTTTACTACTTGTTCAGATATTTGGAAGAGGCATTTGACATGCCAGGAGCAGGTTTGATGAGTTACATCTCGGTACGCGCCGCGCTCACTCTGATCACCTCGCTGTTCATTTCGATGATTATCGGCAGACGAATCATCGGTTACCTGCAAAAACAACAAATCGGAGAAACCATACGCGATCTCGGTTTGGAAGGACAGTTGAGCAAAAAAGGCACGCCGACGATGGGTGGTATCATCATCATCATCGCCATATTGGTACCCTGCCTGCTCTTCGGCCGCCTACGCAATATCTATCTGCTCCTAATGCTCGTCACCACCATCCTTTTCGGCATTCTTGGTTTTGCCGATGACTACATCAAGGTGTTTCGCAAAAATAAGGAAGGTTTGAACGGACGTTACAAAATCTTCGGTCAGGTAACCGTAGGCCTGATTGTCGCCTTAACCTTGTACTTCAGCCCCGAGGCAGTCATCATCGAAAACACATCGAACATTGATGAACAAAAGATTGAGAACGTAGAGGAAGAGGATTTAAGCGAAATGGGAGCGAAAAAATCAACTTTGACGACCATTCCGTTTGTCAAACAGCACAACCTCGACTACGGCGATTTGGTACCTTTTGTCCAAAAGCACAAGCAGACAGCCGGTTGGATTTTGTTTGTCATCATGACGATTTTTGTCATCACCGCCGTTTCGAACGGAGCCAACCTGACCGACGGACTCGACGGATTGGCCGCAGGAACCTCTGCCATCATCGGGCTGACGTTAGGAATATTGGCATACGTGTCGAGCCACATCGGCATGGCAAATTATTTGAACATCATGTTTATCCCGGGTAGTCAGGAACTGGTGATCTTCGCCAGCGCGTTCCTGGGCGCCACGGTCGGATTCTTGTGGTACAACTCGTTTCCTGCCCAAGTGTTTATGGGCGATACTGGCAGCTTGACGTTAGGCGGTATCATCGGTGTGTTCTCGGTGATTATTCACAAAGAACTGTTGTTGCCGATTTTGTGCGGAATTTTCCTCGTCGAAAGTGCTTCGGTCATCATGCAAGTGAGTTGGTTCAAATACACGAAAAAGAAATATGGTGAAGGCCACCGCATATTGCTAATGTCGCCCATTCACCACCACTATCAGAAAAAAGGCATTCCTGAGGCCAAAATCGTCACACGATTCTGGATTGTCGGAATTGCATTGGCTATCATCACGATATTAACACTGAAAATCAGATAAGAATAATGGCAAAACGCATTGTAGTTTTAGGCGGAGGCGAAAGCGGTACTGGAGCTGCCGTACTCGCAAAAGTGAAGGGTTATGAGGTCTTTCTTTCGGACCGTGGCCCGATTAAGGACAAATACAAGTCACTGCTCGACCAATACAGCATCGAGTGGGAGGAGAACACCCATACCGAAGAACGCATTCTGAAAGCCGACGAAGTGGTAAAAAGCCCGGGCATTCCGGAAAAGGCACCATTGATACAAAAACTGCGCGGATTGGGTACGCCCGTCATTTCCGAAATCGAGTTTGCCGGACGTTACAACAAAGCCAAAACGGTATGTATCACCGGTAGCAACGGAAAAACCACCACCACTCTGCTTACCTATCACATCTTGAAAGACGCCGGACTGAATGTCGGCCTTGCCGGCAATGTGGGCAAGAGTTTTGCCTTGCAGGTAGCCACCGCCGATTACGACTATTACGTCATCGAATTAAGTAGTTTCCAACTCGACAACATGTACGATTTCAAAGCTGATATCGCCGTGTTGCTCAACATCACCCCCGACCATTTGGACCGTTACGAATACCAGTTTCAAAACTACATCAACTCAAAAATGCGTATCACCCGGAACCAAACGGAAGAAGACGTGTTTATTTATTGGAATGATGACGAGAATATTCAAAAAGAGTTGTCAAAAATCACCTCACATGCACAACGCAAACCGTTTTCAATTCAAAAGTCGAATGAGGTGCAAGCTTATACCGAAGAAAACATGCTGAGAACCACACCCGAATCGGGAGACTTGTCAATGCCTCTGTCGGAGCTGTCATTGAGAGGCACACACAACTTGTACAACTCTATGGCGGCTGCTTTGTCGGCTTGTTCGTTACAAATCAAAAACGAGAATATCCGCCGTTCGTTGTCAGACTTTGCCGGCGTAGAGCACCGCCTCGAACCCGTAGCACGCGTACGCGGCGTGTTGTTTGTCAACGATTCGAAGGCGACGAATGTCAACTCATGCTGGTATGCGCTCGAAAGCATGAACGCACCGACTGTACTGATATTAGGCGGAACCGACAAAGGCAACGACTACACTGAAATCAAGGCGCTCGTACAACAAAAAGTCAAAGCGCTTGTATTTATGGGCAAGGACAATAGCAAATTGGAACGATTCTTCGCACCTATGAACATTCCATACGTCAGCGTCGATTCGATGGATGCGGCGGTTGACGAGGCATTCGCCTTCGCCCAAGACGGAGACACGGTACTATTGTCGCCGTGCTGTGCAAGTTTTGACTTGTTCAAAAACTACGAGAATCGGGGCGAACTGTTTAAACAATGCGTTAAAGAACTGGTATGACAAACGAACGCGCACATATTACATTCAAGGGCGACAAGGTGCTACTGGGCTGTATATTTCTGCTTGTCATCGTCTCGATGTTGGCAATGTTCAGTGCAATCAGCAGCGTGGCCTACAAACAGTCCGGGAGTATGTGGGCACCTTTCATTACGCATTGCATCTATATCTTATTCGGAGCATTCATATTCTTTGGAGTTACGTTCATTCCTTGGAGTTGGATCAAAATTGGCACCAACATACTGACGGCAGTGTCAATTGCCATGCTGCTGATTTTGGCCGTGAAACCGAGCGGTGTAAATGTAGAAATGGTCAACGGAGCGGCCCGCGCGCTCAAAATCGGACCGATTCCCATTCAGCCAATCGAGTTTGCGAAGCTATCGGTCATTCTGTTGTTTGCCAGCAGGCTTTCGCTCTATCAGAAAGGCAATGAACAACTGAGCATCATGGATTGGTGTATTTTGGGAATTCCTTCACTGATAATATTCGGACTAGTCGGTATCCAGAACCTGTCTTCGACTTGCATAATTTTCATCGTCGGTATGCTGATGCTCTATATCGGACGCGTCAAAATGCGTTATCTGTTAACCATCATAGGAGGATTGATTTTCGGTCTAACACTGCTGGTGGCAGTTTTTGAGTTGAAACCAGAATGGCAGCCAGAACGTTATACCACATGGAAAAATCGCATCGTAAATGCTCCCGTAAAAAGCAGATTTGAAAAAAAGGAAGACAACCTGAAAATTGAGATAACGGACGAAAACCGACAAAAAATATATGCCCAAATTGCAGTCGCCAACGGACGTTACCCAAAAGGACCGGGAGGCAGCATCGAACGCGATTTCCTGCCACTGGCTTTTTCGGATTACATCTATGCCATCATCATCGAGGAATATGGCATTTACGGGGCGGTATTCGTAATGATGCTGTTTTTCATCATCGTATTCAGAGGCGGACTGTCGATTCGGAAATCGCAAGACCCGTATATGAGTCTGCTGGCGGCTGGATTGGCATCGGCTCTTGTCATTCAGGCGCTGATCAATATGATGGTTGGCGTCAGTCTGGGTCCCGTGACGGGGCAACCGCTTCCACTGATTAGTCGTGGAGGCAACTCAATCATATTCACGTTTATCTACCTTGCTTTGCTATTCAAAATCAGCGGTACCGTACAAAAGCATTCGACAGAACAATCCAAATAACCATCTTAATAGAATTCACCATGAAAAAAAAGGACGTTACAACCAGAAATATCAACGACCCGGTTCGTGTCATCATTAGTGGAGGAGGTACCGGCGGACATATCTTTCCTGCCATTTCGATTGCCGGCGCGCTGGCCTCGGCGTTCCCCAACATTGAGTTTTTGTTTGTCGGGGCCGAGGGCCGCATGGAAATGGAGAAAGTGCCGGCAGCCGGTTACAAAATTGTCGGACTGCCTATTCAAGGACTGTATCGCTCGCTCACACCAAAAAATCTGACTGTACTGAAAAATGCAGTCAAGAGCATTCGCAAGTCTAAAAAGATTATTCGTGACTTTGGACCGGACGTGGTGGTCGGCGTAGGCGGATATGCCAGCGCCCCCGTACTGTGGCAGGCGGCGGCAATGGGCATTCCGACCCTGATTCAGGAACAAAACTCATACGCAGGAATCACCAATAAGATTCTGTCAAAACGTTGTGACAGGATTTGCGTGGCTTACGACGGAATGGAACGATTCTTCCCTAAAAAGAAGATTGTCATGACTGGCAACCCGGTACGCAAGCAACTGCTGAAAGCACGCGACAAGAAAAAGGAGGCCTACGAGTTTTTCGGACTGAATCCCAACAAGAAAACACTGTTGATTATCGGAGGCAGTCTGGGCGCACGCACCATCAACGAGAGCATCTTGAAAGGAATGACAGCCCTTACCTCGGCTACCGATCTGCAAATTATCTGGCAAACAGGCAAAATCTATTTCGACAAAATCAAGGCCGAGACAAAGATGTACAAAAGCAGCAGCATCGTCATTACCGACTTTGTGTCGCGCATGGACTTGGCCTACAGCATTGCCGACCTTGTAGTATCGCGTGCCGGTGCCAGTTCGATTTCGGAGTTGTGTCTGTTGGGCAAGCCGAGCATTCTTGTGCCGTCGCCCAATGTGTCGGAAGACCACCAGCGCAAAAACGCCATGGCTCTTGTAGAACGAGGCGCGGCCGAGATGATTTTGGATGCAGATGCGCTGTTCCAACTCGTTCCAGCGGCAATCAAACTGATTCGCGATCAACAGAAACTCGCCAATCTGAGCGCAGCGACCGCACACTTTGCCCGTCCGTTGGCAGACCGTCAGATTGCCGAAGAGATTGCCAAGCTTATCGGCGTCACACTACCCGAACAAATTGAAGAGCCCGTAGTCGAAGAGGAAGAACATCCTGCAGCTACCAAGGACGACAATAAGGCCAACTATTTCTTCCTCGGTGTCGGCGGTATCGGAATGAGCGCACTTGCCCGTTACCTTGTACGCAAAGGAAACACCGTCGGAGGATACGACCGCACCAAGACAGCGTTGACCGAAGCACTCGAGGCAGAAGGTATCGCCATACACTACACCGACAACATCAGCAAGATACCGGTCGTGTTTATGGATCCGGAACTGACGACAATCGTACGGACGCCCGCCGTTCCCGACAACATGAGCGAACTCGAATTCTTCAGAAAAGGAGGATTCAAAATCGTAAAACGCGCCGAACTTCTCGGACAAATCACCCGCGACAAAAGCAGTTTCTGTGTTGCCGGGACACATGGCAAGACCACTACCACCAATATGCTGACACACATTCTCAACCAGCGTGCCGAAGGTGTCAACGGCTTTTTGGGAGGTATAAGCAAAAATTACGGAAGCAACCTGGTCACTTCGACCAAGAACAACCAAGTGGTGGTCGAGGCCGACGAGTACGACCGTTCTTTCTTGCAACTTCGGCCCACCTGCGCCATTGTAACAGCGACAGACTCAGACCATCTCGATGTATATGGCACCCGTGAGGCAATGCTCGAAAGTTTTGCGGACTTCACCGCATTGATACAACCGGGAGGAACGCTGATTTACAAAGTGGGCATCGAACTGCAGCCAAAGGTTGGCGACTCGGTTACAACCTACCGTTATTCGGGGGGGGAAGAAGGAGATTTCCACGCCGAGAACATTGTGACCGAAAACGGGACCATTCGTTTCGACTTTGTCGCACCAGACGGCCGTATCGACGGCGTTGAATTGAGAGTCCCCGTCAAAATCAACATCGAAAACGCAGTGGCAGCCATGGCTGCCGCATGGTTGTCGGGAACTGATGCCGAAACAATTGCAAAAGGTGTACGCACTTTTGCCGGTACAAAACGTCGTTTCGATTTCCAACTCAAGACCGACAAGATGGTGCTGATCGACGACTATGCCCACCACCCCGGCGAACTGGCCGCCTGCATCGACTCAATCCGCCAATTATACCCCGACAAGAAAATCTGCGGCATTTTCCAACCGCATTTGTATAGCCGCACGCGCGATTTTGCCGAATCATTCGGACAAAGCCTGTCGGCACTCGACCAAGTGGCGTTGCTCGACATCTACCCCGCCCGCGAAGCGCCGATCAAAGGGGTTTCGTCGAACCTGATTCTGAAAAACATCAGCGGTCCACAAAAGAAACTGTGCAAAAAAGAGCAATTGTTTGAATGTCTTGATAAATGGCAATTCGATGTACTCGTAACGATTGGAGCCGGCGACATCGACCAATTGATTCCTTCTATCAAGGCTTATCTCGAAAAACGATAGGGAATGAACGAAAAAACACAACATATCCTAAAAATAGTGGTCCTGACAGTGTCATTAGGCATCGTCTTGACCTACGGATTGTTTGTGGCCTGGTACTGCACGCCCATGGTTCGCGAAGTGACTTGCGACAGTATCAGCATCGTGATTCGTGACAGCAAGGATTTGCATTTCATCGAAGAGACGGATGTGCGCAAGTTCCTTGATCAGCAGCATGTCAAAACGATTGGCATCGCCATGAATATCGAGTCAATGGACCGGATTGAGCGTTGCGTCGAAGAGATGAACATGGTCAAACGGGCGGAATGTTACTTTGACAGTCAAGGCTGCCTGTATGTCGAAATCTGGCAACGCTCGCCTGTCTATCGGGTGATCACGCCGATTCATTCGTATTATATCGACACAGAACGGCAACGCATGCCGTTCTCAAAAAGTTTCACCGCTTACCTGCCGATTGTATCGGGGCAAGTGGATGAAAATTTTGCAACGAATGAGTTATTCGATTTTATTGTATATTTGCAGAACAATTCGTTTTGGAAAGACCACATCGGACAAATCCACATCAAACCGAACGGAGAACTGATTCTTGGCACAAAAGCCGGAGTCAGCGAAATCGAATTCGGCAACTTGGAGAATTTTGAGACAAAGCTCAAACATTTGAAATTATGGTACGAGCAGTATCCAGACGTGGCTTTTTCCAACAAATATCAGTCTGTCAGCGTCAAATACGATCATTTGATTTACGGAAGGAAGTTTGAGCAATGAACGGGAAACAGTACATCGTCATTATTGAGATTTGCAGCACGACCATCAAGGCGGCTTACGCCACGCGGAAAGACGGGTTGTTGCATATCGTTGCGCTAAAACAGAAAGCCGGAGTTTTCATGCATCGCGGCATTCTCACCAACATCAACGACATCGCCTTCCATATCAAAAACATTTGTGTCTTGCTCCAAAACGAAACAAAACAAAACTTTGAGCAAGTCTATTTGTGTTGTTCGAACGCCGATGACGAACGCTTTTACCAGAAAAACAAAGAGAGCCTCGACACGATTGTATCACTACTAAAAAAACAATCTTTTGATTGTCAAATAATTAAAAATCCGATCATGCAAGCCGCCTCTTTGTTTGCCACCACCGAGGAACATTCAAAAGGCTGCATTTACATTGATCTGGGCGCGGGCAACACACACGTATTGGTCCGTCATCAGGGCAAAACGTTGATGAACCGCTCCATACCGGTAGGAGGTAACGACTGCACCGCCGACATTGCCAAGGATTTGGACATTTCGACCGACATCGCCGAGAAATTGAAGCGAAAAATAGGAGAAGCCGACACAACCCTGGTTGAGGACGACGACAAAACCTTGCGATTCAATTACGAAGGTCGTATTGTCAGGTTCTATCATAAATCTTTGGTACAACGGATCGAAGACAGATTGACGACAGACTGTTTGGGACTGTATCTGAATCCGCTGAATGAGAAACAGTTTTTTGACAAGAACGAGGTGACCGTCATTTTGAGCGGTGGCGGCTCACAAATCAAGAACATCGGACAGTTGGTCAAACGCCTTTGCAATGCCTCTCAAGTCAGGATTGCCGACAGCAAACAATTGTTGGCAGACGACCAGACGGAATTTCACTCCCCTGCCTATCACTCGCTGCTGGGTGTATTGGCGACTGCAGAATTGTTTGACCTGCCAGAAGACAATAAAGGGTTCATCGGACGTATTATACAAGGACGGAAAAGCAAAAACAGCCAAGAGCCTGTCAATACGCCAAAGAAAGACAAGAATAACACCGACAAACTAATCGATAACGCGCTGGCTTCGATTTGGGACGGCAACGATCAAGAAGATAACGAACAATAACATAATATGGAAGACTTATTAACCATCAATGATTTTCAAACTACCGGATGTGAGGTCAAGGTAGTCGGAGTCGGAGGAGGTGGCGGACATTCTATCAGCCACCTGTATGAAGAGACTTTGGCCACCAACCAAAAAATATCGTTCCTTGTATGCAACACCGATACCCAGGATTTGGAGAAATCCCCAGTCCCCATCAAATTGGCGTTGGGTAAGGAGATCACGCATGGCAACGGATGCGGTGCCAAGCCTGAAGTTGGCAGACAGGCGGCGGAAGAAAGCGCAGAAGACATCAAGAATGCCTTGAATGACGGCGCCCGCATGGTGTTTGTGGTTGCAGGTATGGGTGGCGGTACTGGTACAGGCGCCTCTCCGGTCATCGCCCACATTGCCAAGACAGAGCTGAATATGCTGACGATCGGCATTGTCACCTTGCCATTCTTGTTCGAGTTCGAAAAGAAATACAACCGCGCCCTCGAAGGTATCAAAAAACTGAAAGAGGAAGTGGACTCGATTGTTATCATCAGCAACGAGATGCTGTTTGATACGGATCCGCAACTGACTTTGAAGCAAAGTTTCAAGAAAGTGGACGACGTCGTGGCCAGTGCCGCGCAAAGCATCGCCGACATTGTGAATGTGCCGGGCGAAATCAACATTGACCTCGCCGATGTTACCAGCATCATGCAAAACAGCGGAGTGGCCATTATGAACACCGGGTGTAGCGGCAAAGGCTCTAAATTCCGTTTGAAAGATGCCCTGAAAGACGCACTCAACACGCCCATCTTGCAAAACAAGAAAATTGAGGGAGCCAAAAACGTGCTGGTCAATATCTACACGTCGGAAAACTACCAGCTGGATATGGAAGAGACCAAGTATATCCGCGAGTTTTTGGAAGAAAACGGCATCAACCGCATGGGCGAGATTATTTGGGGATGGGCAATCATGCCAAATTTGGAGGATATGCTCAAAGTGACACTGATAATCACCGGATTTGAAGTGGAAGACATTCCTGAATTCAGCGAAGAATACGATGCCCGATACAATGCACGGAACAAGAAAAAGCAAGCAGACGGACAACAGACGAACACCATCGAAGTGCTCCCAGAAGATGACACCGAGGAAGACAGCGACAATGTTATCGACATTGACTTGGACGAACTTGACTTTGACACTGCTCCTTCACAAAGATAAATCAAACACTTGATACTATGGAACTTATTGAACAAATTACCGAAGACATCAAAAAGGCCATGTTGGCCAAAGACAAAGTACGCCTCGACACGCTGCGTGGCATCAAAAAAGAATTACTCGAAGCCAAAACCGCAAAAGGCGCTGATGGAAGTGTAAGTGAAGATACCGGCCTCAAAATCATGCAGAAAATGGTAAAACAGCGCAAAGAGAGCGCTGCCATCTATGAAGGCATGGGCCGCCAAGACATGGCCGAATCAGAATTGGCTCAAGCCGCAGTCATCGAAGAATACCTGCCGAAACCGCTCTCTGACGAGGAGTTGACCGCAGCCATCCAGGCCATCATTGCCGAAACCGGTGCCAAAACGCCGCAAGAAATGGGCAAAGTGATGGGTGTAGCCTCAAAACGCCTCGCCGGCAAAGTGGAAGGTCGCGTACTCTCAGAAAAAGTAAAATCTCTTTTAAATCAATAAAACCAATATTACTATGAATTATCAACCAAACGAAAATCGCTACGACGGCAGAATGGAATACCGTTATTGCGGAAAAAGTGGATTGCAACTGCCCCGCCTCTCGCTGGGTTTGTGGCAGAACTTCGGAGACATTTCCTCCCAATCCGAAGCAGAGAAAATGTTGTGCATGGCTTTTGACGAAGGTGTAACGCACTTCGACTTGGCTAACAACTACGGCTACCCTGCCGGTACCGCCGAAAGCAATTTCGGCAAACTGTTTAAGAAGAATTTTGCCGCTCACCGTGATGAGATGCTGATTTCGACGAAAGCCGGCTACATGATGTGGGCAGGCCCCTACGGTGATTGGAGCTCACGCAAATACCTCATTTCGAGTTTGGACCAGAGCTTGAAACGCATGGGGTTGGATTATGTCGATATTTTCTATTCGCACCGTTACGATCCCAATACGCCAATTGAAGAGACTATGCAGGCGCTGACAGACATCGTACGTCAAGGCAAAGCTTTGTATGTGGGAATTTCGAACTATCCCGAAGAAGCCGCCCGCAAAGCCTTGTGGATTTTGGCAGAGAACAAGACCCCATGCCTCATCTATCAAGGTCGCTACAACATGATGTATCGTGATGCCGAGAACGGTATCTTCGATGCATTGCGCGAAAGCCGCGTAGGATATATCAGTTTCTCGTGCCTGGCACAAGGTGTGTTGTCAGACAAATACCTCAAAGGCATTCCCAAAAACTCTCGTGCAGCAGACCCACACAGCGAACTGCACGCCGAAAGTATCACCGATGAACTCGTTGGCAAAATCAAAGCCCTCAACGAAGTAGCCAAAAAACGTGGCCAGACATTGGCTCAAATGGCCTTGGCATGGACCTTGCGCGACGACGTGGTTACGTCATCGCTTGTAGGTGTCAGCACCTGCAAGCAACTCAAGAGCAATCTTGACGCAATCAAGAACACGCATTTCGATGCCGAAGAGTGTCAAGCCATTGACCGCATCATCTTCGGATAAGATTTTATCCATCCTCTACCCGCCCGTTCGGCTTTTGTTTCAAAAACAATCGTTGAACGGGCGATTTTTATTATCTTTGCAAACACGTTCAGCCAACCATATATGTTCAAAAAGATTGACTTATACATTATCAAGAAATTCTTGGGAGCATACTTTCTGACGATGCTTTTGATTATCGTTGTGGCCATTGTCATCGACATTACCGAGAAAATGGACGATTTCTACAACGAACGGTTGGGTCTCGAAACAATTATCAAAGATTACTACATCCACTTCGTTCCCTACTATGCCAACCTGTTCAGTTCGGTGTTCACGTTCATTTCTGCGATCTTTGTCACCTCTAAAATGGCTGGTAACACCGAAATTATCGCCATGTTGGCAGGAGGCATCAACTACAAGCGTATTTTGGTACCGTACCTGCTTTCGGCATGCTTGATTTTTGTTCTTTCGTTCTATATCGGCTCAGAAATCATTCCAAAAGGCAACATCAAACGCATTGCATTCGAAGCACAATACATCGATCACAAGAAAGTCGAGACCAACCAATCGAATATCCAAATCAAAATCAGTCCCGAAGCTACCATCTATCTCGAACATTACAGTCGGAACACACAGCAGGGCACGCGCTTTTCGATGGACGTGTTCGATAACAAACATCTTGTCAGCCGCACCACCGCATCCAGAATTAATTATGAGCCAAGCGACTCGACATGGGTGCTGCACCATTACCAGACACGAACATTTTCGGGCATACGGCAAGAAGTTTCGGTAGGCGACACCATTCGGTTGCACCTTCCTATGGAACCGACTGATTTTGTCAACATTGAGAACCACCAGGACCAAATGACCACCAGCGAGTTAAAGACCTACATCGACCACGAAACAGCACGCGGACGTGGCGGACTGAACGCCTACAAGCTCGAATACCACAAGCGTTTCGGCATGCCGTTTATGGCCATTATTCTGACGCTTATCGGGGTGACGCTTTCGTCGAAGAAGGTACGCGGTGGTATGGGGCTTAACTTGCTGATTGGGGTTGCGCTGAGCGTAATCTATATCATTTTGATGATTGTAGCCCCCTCGTTTACCATCCAGGCCGGCATCAATCCGGCTTACGCCGTGTGGGTACCCAACACCATTTTCCTCTGCATCGGGCTATATCTCTACCGCATTGCCCCGAAATAATTATATTCATCGCAATTATTTGTGCATACATCGCGTATAGGCGTGGCGCGCCGCGTCTCTACGTCAATAATCATCTCGTCAACAGCACCTTGAGGCTGATGCCGACCTCGGAGGTGGTGGTCGGATAGGAGGTCGTGACAATCGGATTGCGTACTTGCAAATCGTAGAACAGACAGAAACTGAGGCGTTCGCTGAAGATGTAGTCGGCCGAAACTTTGAGCGTGGTCACCATGTCGCCCGAGGTGGCCTGCGTTTCGTTCAGTTCTATCTTACGCACCAGCGTATGGGTGTCTTTGAGTGAGAAGTCGGCCCGCAGCGACAAGTCGTTGTTCACCTTCTTCTGACGGTTGCCTGTCTTCATCGTGAATTTCAGGTCGCTGAACTTGTATCCAACGCCCACCACATA
The DNA here is from genome assembly GCA_017614195.1 of Paludibacteraceae bacterium. Taxonomy (GTDB): domain Bacteria; phylum Bacteroidota; class Bacteroidia; order Bacteroidales; family Paludibacteraceae; genus Enterocola. The sequence goes on along the minus strand of JAGACJ010000163.1, from coordinate 8,486 downwards.
TTCGTTGTTGCCCGATTCAACCAATTGGTTGCTCGACAGGTTAAGACCTAAATTACGACCTTTACGCCATTCGAATTTGACCGAGAAACTATTCTTCATATTGACGTCAACACCAATCAACGGATTGAACTGCTCGTTAATCGAAACGGTATTCATTGAGAAACGGGCTGAAGGTACAAGTTCTTCGGTCAAAATATCGCGGATATAACCGAAATCGTCTCCGTAACCGGCAGCACTCAAGAACGACTGGTCGGCAGTGAACGATCCGATCTGGTACTTACAGTTATAGGAGTGCGTTAGATTGACACTGCGGAAATGCTCTTTTACCCACGGAATACGCGACAAACCGTCAAAGGTCACTTGCCAGTTTGGCAAGAACGACCAGAACGAGGGGATTAGGCCCAGCCGCACCTTATTGGGATCTTGCCCGCAGTAGGCGGCAATAAACGCAGGCACTAACACGTCGTCGGTATTGAGCCCGTATGGAGTGGTAGGATTATATTTGTCGTCAAGACGTGCCTGCATATTGTTGCGATATTGCAAGAACTGGTCAAATACATCACTATGGTATTCGTTGTCGCGATCCATCCGCTTAAAGGCCGTACCAATAGCCATATAACTCATCGAGAAATTACCGTCCATCGTTGTCAGACCTTCGGGGCTCTCGTCAGAAATTGTATTGACTTGCACCGAGCGGTTACCCACATACTGACGGTCAGCCGCCACATTGATCTTGAGACCCGGGAACGGCTCTATCAACGCCGTTGCCTTGAACGTTTCGCTGTGAATAAACTGGGCGGGGTTATAAATGGCTTCGCCCAGCTCGAGCCATTCGTTGCGCAAGGCGCGGTCGAGGAAGTCTTTATCCTGTACACCAAACACAAAATCCCAACCCGGAGCGGTATTGTCGCCGTAAGAAGTCAAACCTATGCAAGTGACAGAGGGCTTGAAGCCTGGCATGACTGTACCGTCGGTTTGCGAATAGTTGAACGACACATTGCGCAACATCATCAAGAAGCGCAACGCCAAATCACCGCCTACCGTATGTTCTGCATCGCCACCAGTGGCAATGTTGATTGACAAGTCGCCATCTACCGAAGGCGTATAGGAAATGGTATTGGCGTCAACCACCTTGACTTTGCCCTTGACAGTCGTTTCGCCCATTGTAGCCGTAACCTTAACCTTTGTATTGTTCAAGCGGTGGCGGATTTCGACCGGTTCGCCTTTCTTGGCCTTTAGTTTCTTATTGAAAGATTTGGGTCGCTTGCTCGTATTGCCGCCTTTGTTATTATTGCTAAACCGGCGGTTGACCTCCTTGAGGTAGGTCGACTTGTTGTACAGCGTCTCGAAATTGACTTTGCCATCGACCTGCCACATACCAGTACTGGTCGCCGTGTTGAAAATCGTTTCATTGCCATACTGCCATTGGTACTGCCCATCGTACTTCATATTGCCCGACAACCAGTTCAAGAACGGAATCTTGCTGAACGGCAGCGACCACGAAGCGGTGAAATGCTGGTTATAATCCATCGGGCTGCCCAAATGGCGCAAACTTTGTTTTACAGAGTCTTTCCAGATTTCGTATTCGTCGGGGTACAAATGACGGTTAACCCCATTTTCATTTTCGGTGATGCGCGCTTCCTTGGCGGTCGTAAACGTCAGTTTGATATTCTTTGTCAGATCCCAAGCAATGTCAAAGTCATTGCTCCACAAGAAATCCTTCTGGAAGGTCGGATCAAGTTGGAAAAACGGATCAGAGTTCTCATAGTCACGGGTTTGCAACTCGTAATAGTTTCGGGTAAAGTTGGTTTTGTAAGAGAAGCGCTTGGGAGCGTAATAGAAGCCCCACTCTGATATCCACTTCCAGTTCTTTGATTTCTTCAACGACTTAATCGAGCCGAAAGGCTCAACGGCTTTGGGCGTCCACGAGAATTCATACGAGCCGAAGGCATTGCAATATTGTTCGAACTCACGCGCCGTATTGGGGTCTTGCGACAAGGTCTGCGAATAAGAACCACCTATCGTAAAGTTGGCAGGATCCCAAGGGCGTGGGCCGTTTTTGCCGACCACTCCCACACGCACGCTCGGGATAGACAGACTTTGGTTGGTCACCCTCGTCTGCGCTACATTCAGAATGGAGTCGCGCAACTCGCTCGACTCGGCATTTCGCAAAGCGTCTCGCAACAAAATGTCTTTGTCGAGAGGATTGTATTTCGGATTTGAAATTTCTTGCGACAACGAATAACGAACCGGCAACACCACATTGGCCTTTTCTGGGAAGAGTTTACCCAAATCAATACCAGCATTCACATTGTACTGATAATAGTCTTCTTGACGACGTTCCGCCACTTGGTCTTCGATACCTCCAAAACCAATGGTCTCGATATGCCCCGCAGCATTGACTGTAATCAAGTCAGACAAGGCGACATCCAAACTGGCACGGGCAGCCACACCCCCCGATTGGTCAAAGTCGGTCAGCAACAACTCGTCGACCCAGATTTCACCGCTCTTCATTGTTTTCGCAGCGTTGCGTACACCAATCATGATGACCTCGACGTCACCCAAGCTCGGGTTACCGACGATGGTCGCCTTGTTGTTCGGATTTTCGGGATCGACCATGGAATACGGAGTCAAGTTGGTAATGGCTGAACCCGGACGATTCTTTTCGGCATTACGCGCCATCTTCAAATCGGTCAGTAGCGATGTTGGAAAATCAATCTCGTTGCTCTCGGGCCAAACCAACCGACGGTCTGCGGTCGTATTGTTGGAATAGAGACCCGGGTCGGTTACCGAAAGGGGCACTTCGTATTCATAATAATTGCTCTGATAGTCGGAACCGATACGGACAAATATACGCAAATCGCGGTCATTCAATTCGTTGGCATCCTCGGTAATGGATTCAAGGTGCGTGAACATTTGGACACGCCCGTATTGACGCATGTCGTATCCACCTAACTTTTTATACACTGCACGCGCGTCTTTGGGATTCAAATTCATCACGCGCATGGTCATTGACTGCTCATTTTCCTGACGCACTTGTTGCTGGCTGGGGTCAATTTCGCGCGAGACTCCCGGAGGCAAAACATAATTGACTGGCGTTTTGTTGGCGTTTTCCTCAATGCTAACCGAAGACACCTCCATCACGCCGTCGTCGGTATAAGTATTCACATCCAAAGGCTTGGAATATTGACGCCATTCGCCTTTGACGAGTTCCATTGTAGCGAAACGTAGATTGATGGGGCTTTCGAAATCGGTCAGGTAAAGACGCATGAAACGAATCGACTTGAAACTGCGAATACCACCCACCGTCGTGTAACGCTCGGCATCGCGCAAGGGAACCTTGAACTGATACCAGCGAATCGTACCTTTTGTTCCATCTTTGAGTGTAACTTCAGAAGTAATCACATCCGAGATGTAGTTGCGACCCACCGCCATGTCTTCGGGACGGATTGACACGCGATACTCGAAATACTTTTGTGTTTCGCTCATCGTGTTGTCGGAGTTAATATCCTCAACATCAGGATTATTGGTCGACGCGGTAGTATACCCCTCGGAGGTCTGACCTACCGATGAGTTTCCCTCTGTACCGTTGTAATATTTATAACGTTCGAGCACTCCGACATGGTTGTCGTCGTAGTCGCTGCCTCGATAATGGTGGAAATTGTCGCCGGCCGGGTCATTCAAAGGCGATTGTGGATCAGCGGCCATACGCGTGCGGGCGGCAGGGGTCAGCTTAGCGTTCAACTCGCTCAAAAAATTGGCGTAAGTATCGTAGTTAAACTCCTCTTCGGTTGACAAACCGTTCAAACCCACATCCTGTACATCGCGTGAGGCGGCGTCATTGTCAAATGCATAGACCACCGACTGTTTCGTAGGCACTTTACCCCAAACGGTTTTTACCACATTTTCTTCGGAGCCATCTGCAGGCAAGCCGTTTTCGTAGAACTTGCGACCATCGCGCAAAACATCTTCCGACACATCACCCAAGTTGATGTACAAATCACCGCCGCTCATGGTTCCGTCGTTATAGACAAACGGGTCCATCAGCCAGAACTCAAGGTACTCGATGTTGTTCGTTTCGAAGTCCGTTGTCTCGAGTTTGCGCATAATACCACCCCATTTGCTTTTCGGGTCAGCCATGTAACCTTCCGAATCGTACGAACCGGCATAAATGTTATAAGGTCCGCGCTCGTTGGGATAGTAGGCCAAGTCGAGCGTCTGTATGTACGAAGACTGTCCGTAAACCAACTCGCGGTTGGGGAAGATTTCTTGTTCGCTTACCTCACGGATAAAGTGGTTCGACAACTGCACCTTGTCTTGACGGATGTACGAAGGCGTCGTTGACAGACTGCGGTTGAACATGTTGTCGATATAGTACCACGAAAGCAACGCACGGTTCTTTCCATACTCCACATTGTTGGTCAGCGACGATTCGGCAAATCGGCCCGGCGTACTTGCCAACCGCCAGTTAGTGGCGAAACGTACGTCAAACCCGATTTTGGTTGACTCAAAGTCATCGAGATAGACTTTACCATTGGCACCGCGCGCCGTCCCCGGAATCATGTGGGCAAACTCGGCATCAAACGCTACGGTCGAAGCCTGTTTGAGATTGAGGATGGGAATCTTATTGAGGAAATCGGTGATTTCTTGAAACTGATTACGATACGAAGCATTCAGTCCCCAAATAGTATTGGCAACGGGATCATCGCCATAACTTACCTTTTCGGTCAAGGGCTTTTCGGAGAGATACATCAACGTGGCCCCGGCATTGAAATTGTCCGAGAAGGCGTAGTCCATGTGTGTACCGATCAACGACTTACGCTGCATATTAAAGAGAGATTGGCTCTCTGTGGTCACACTGATAGGTGTACCGAGCGCAATCAAATCCTCGTTCATAATCGTCACGACGCCCATCATGTAATCGACGGTATAATCGACATTCTCGGTCAGCACCGCACCGCCCGCAGTCACTTTGACAGAACCCTTGGGCACATTCATTGCGTTCAAACGGATTTCGCTACCCGTCGATGCGCGGTATTCGCCCTTCAGATAGAATTTGTTCTTCTCAGCAAACTCTTGCGCCGTAGTCAAGGTGGAGTCATACAGTTCTTGGTAAACGTATCGGCCGACAAGCGTCGGATTATTGTCTAATTTCTTCGCCAAATGCGAACCGAACGGCTCTACAACCGGGAAGATAATCTTACCGTTTTGCGACAATATGGTGTATCCTTCGACAAAGTCAAACACACCGTCGCCATTCTTGCGCGCTTGCAGACGCGAGTCCAATCGGTCGAGGCCCATTACCTGAATCAAAGGCTGTTTGGCGACCGGCCCTTCGGTGATATAACTCAAATCGATACCAGTCGAGTCGTTGCGGTACATGATGTAGAGTTTGAACTTGTCTTGTTGCACCTGATAGGCTCCCAGCGAATAGACGTTCTTCATCATCAAGTCCCAAACGGGTACAAAGGGCGATTTGTCGGTCGATTTCAACAACTTCAACGCCAAGGGCTTGGTCGGTTCCGTACCTTTCGCCAACTGACCTACGCTATACACTTTGCCTTTGTACGAATATTGGAAGGCAACCGCCAGCATCTCATCATTATTAAGCGCCGACCGCAACGAGATATAACCCAACTGCGTATTGACCGTATATTCGGTCGGCTCAAGTTTGCGCGCGCCCTCGAGTTTGACATAGTCGGTACCGGCATCCATATTGAAGCCGAGCAAATAGGTGTCGATATCGTAAATATCCGGCAGACCGCCTCCCGACTGCACCACCGATGAGAACAAGGTGTTCGCCGTGTTGTCTGGGATTGTAACCGTCCCCGTAGGAGCAAATGTCGGATTGTAAATTCTATTTGGCTCGGCCAAATCCGAAAAGGCCACCACATTGGTGGTATTGGTGTAACTTACCGAATTCTTGTTGGTCACCCATACTTCAATCTCACCAATCGTGATACCCGACGCAATATTGGGCAGGTCTTCCATCCACTCATCATAATGGTCGCGGAAGTAATGTGACAGGAAGAAGTGCCGGTTTTCGTCATATTCATCGGCATCAATTTCAAAGTCAGAGGTTTGCGCGCCACTGGTATTCAGGGTCTTGACATCCGATTCTTGCTGCGACACAATCGCGCTGACACTAAATTTGCCAAACTGCAAATCGGTTTTGAAACCGAACAGGCTGGTGTTACCGGTAATCAATGTCCCCGACAAGGGCATGCTCACATTACCGGCCTCGATTTTCTTGATGATGTCGTCTTCCTTGCCTTCGTATTGGAGCTTGAGCATCGACTGGTCGAAGTCAAAAGTGGCCTCGGTGTTGTAGTTCATGTTGATGGAGAGCTTGTCGCCCACCGAACCTTGCACACTCAATTGGATTTTTTCGTCGAAGTCAAAAGCCGGTGCGGGTTTTTGCGAACGCTCTGTCAACGACGGGTTTTTCAGACGCTTAAAGTTCAGACCGAAAATCAACTCGGCGGAACCTTGCAATTTGAGTTGCACACCACCAGGTCCGAAAACTTTGTCGGCTGGACCGATGTCGAACTGCATATTGGTCAAGTCGAATTCTTTTTTCCCGTTACGCTCGGCACGGCCCTGCTCTTGAAAATAGCGCTGCATGGACTGACGAGCCGAAAAATCGACATATTCGTCACCCGTCATGTAAAAGGGGGTGGTCAAATCGTCTTCGCCCAACGGCTGCGTAAAGTAGAATTTGCCGGAAGCAGGATCGTATGCCACCTGCACCTCGAGGTTCGATGGTTGCGGCAGATCGGCCGGAGAGGTATTCTGTAAGTCATCGGGGCCTTCTACAAGCGTTTGGCGAACCGGAAAACGCAAGGCAGAATCCTGCGCAGCCACATCGGCTTGGGCGTTTGCGGAATAGCTGATGCCTGTCAAAAGCACCAGCGCCAACAATCGCGCATATCCGTTTCGGCCCAACAAACTCACTACAACAATTTAAGGGATTTCTTAATCAGTTCGTCAACCGCGGCATTCGGGTTCTCGGCAAGCACCTTGTCGAGAACCTTGCGTGATTGCGCAGGTACAAAACCAAGCATGGTCAAGGCGGCAAGCGCCTCGTTTTTCGCATCAGAGTTCACGGTAGCAACGCCTCCCAACGATTCGTCGACCTCAACTTGAGCGATTTTATCGCGCAAATCCACAATGATGCGTTGCGCAGATTTGGTTCCCAAGCCTTTGACAGACTTCAGCAAGCGTTCGTCACCATTCATGATGGCGTCACGAAGTTCTGCAACCGACAAGGAGGAAAGTATCATTCGGGCGGTAGCGGCTCCCACTCCGTTCACCGATACCAGCAACATAAAGACGGCGCGCTCGCTTTTTTCGGCAAACCCATAAAGCACATACGCGTCCTCGCGAATAGCCTCGTAGAGGTATAACCGCGCATTTTCGCGATTTTGCAGCGCAGTGAAAGTGTTCAGAGAGATATTGACCATATAACCCACTCCCGAGACATCTATCACAGCGTAAGCAGGGGTCAATTCCTCCACCCGTCCTTGCACATATTCCAGCATATTTTCGTTTTATTAAGAAAGTGTATCTTGCAAAGATACAAAAAAGCCCTCTTTGCCAATGCAAAAAAGGGCCTAAATCCTTAAATTTTAGGATATTTTATAAAAAATCACGACACCGTTGGGCAATCACATAAAAATTTTAATGCCATGCCCGCGGGACGAAAACGCCTTATATGGGGCGCTTGTTCCAGAAACGCGAGGTGATATCGGTCATGGAACCGTCAGCCTCAATGTGGTACATGCGCTGGTTGGTGGTGGGTTTGTCGAGAGGACCGTCCTTTTCGATGTACGGACCGACCTTGATATAGTCAAAATCGGCGATCGGGAAACCTTCGGGCAATTGACTGCGACCTGAATACCAAGCGGTCTTGAAAGCACCCTTCAATCAACGGGCCAATACCGCACGAACCGACCGACCAAAATAACGGCGGCCGATGTAACTGAATTTCACATCGCCTTGGATGACCCCCAAGCCTGACGCGCTTCCAGGTTTGACGTCCAAATTTTCGCTGGACCAATACACACACTCGACACCAACACCTTTCAGCACGGCAGACACGCCATTGTTGAGACCATAGCTGCCAGCTGCCGGCAAAAAGATACTGTTGCCATTTGGACCGACAATTTGGAACCCGCCGCCGTCCACCCAAACCCATGTGCAACATTCGCGCAGTTCGTCTTGTTGAGATTTCGTCGGCATGCGCCAAGTGCTTCCCCAATTGACAAAAGCCGCATCATCCGACGCATCAAGCAAAGTCTTCCCATCCGACAGTCCGTCCACGGCCGCCCAATCGTTGGGTGCATACTTGCTCAACCGCCAATCGTCCGAACCATAACGGTAGTTTGACCATGAAAACACAGACTTTGCAGTCGTTTCGCCACATGCGAAATAATCTCCAAGTTCCTCAGGCTTCGACGCTCCGACATTGCAAGTGGCCCAGAGCG